>NZ_JAJSYW010000065.1:0-31726 GCF_036815005.1 Streptomyces sp. IBSBF 2435
GGGGGGGGGGCCCGGCGGGGGCGGCGGCAGGGGTTAGTCTCGTTCCGTGCTTCTCTCAGACAAGGACATCCGGACCGAAATCGACAACGGGCGCGTACGCGTCGACCCGTTCGAGCCTTCGATGGTGCAGCCGTCGAGCATCGACGTGCGCCTGGACCGGTTCTTCCGGGTGTTCGAGAACCACCGGTATCCGCATATCGACCCGGCGGTCGAACAGCCGGACCTGACGCGGATGGTGGAGCCTGAGGGGGGCGACGCCTTCGTTCTGCATCCGGGGGAATTCGTGCTGGCCTCGACGTACGAGGTCATCACGCTGCCCGACGATGTGGCGTCGCGGTTGGAGGGGAAGTCGAGCCTCGGGCGGCTCGGGCTGCTCACGCATTCGACGGCCGGGTTCATCGACCCGGGCTTCTCCGGGCACGTGACGTTGGAGCTGTCGAATGTCGCCAACCTGCCCATCAAGCTGTGGCCGGGGATGAAGATCGGGCAGCTGTGCCTGTTCCGGCTCACGTCCCCGGCGGAATTCCCCTACGGCTCGCAGCAGTACGGCTCGCGCTACCAGGGGCAGCGCGGGCCGACCGCCTCCAGGTCGTATCTGAACTTCCACCGCACCCAGGTGTGACCCGAGGGCCCGTCAGGGGTGCATACGGGCGCCCTTGAGGGTCTTGTCGACGGCGTTGCGCGGGCCGTAGACCGCCAGGCCCACCAGGTCCAGGCCGGCCGTCGGGACGGCGCGTACGGCGGCGCGGTTGTCCGCGTCATTCCCGGTGGCGAACAGGTCGGCGGTGAAGACCGCGCTGGGCAGCACACGGGTCAGCGCCCGGGTGTGCGCAGCCGTCAGCACGTCCTTGGCACCCTCGAAGACCAGCACCGGCTGGCGGAACACGGCAGATACGGCGTCCCGTCGGCGTCCTCGTACGGCTCTCCGACGACTTCGGGCAGCTGCGTGCCCAGGCCGCTCACCAGGAACGCCGTCACATTGAGCCGCTGCCACGGCTCCAGGTCCTCCCGCAGCAGCACGGCGATCTTCGTATCGAAAACTGTGGTCATGCGGCAACTCTGCGGGCCGCGCGCCAGCCGCGTCTTGTACGTTCCTGGCGTGATCGGCGTGATCGGCACCGCGGGCCCGACCGGCGTGATCAACCCGACCGGCGCCAGCCGGAACCCGCTCAGATCAGCGGCAGCTTGAACAGCATCAGCAGCGCGACCAGCTGGAGCGACGACGCCCCCAGCGCCTTGTGCCACGGCAGGTCGTGGGACTTGCTGACCATCGACGTCATCAGGGCCGCGCACGCCAGCCAGGTCAGCCAGCCCAGCAGTTGGACGAAGCTGTTGCCGCCGCCGAGGAAGAGGGCGAACAAGAGCCGCGGAGCGTCGGTCAGGGACGTGATCAGCAGGCTGAGGCCGATGGTCGGCGCCCAGGCGCCGTCGCCGCCGAGCTGGCGGGCCAGCGTGTTGGTGACCGCGCCGAGGGTGAGGCCGCACAAGGTGACGGCGATGGCCGTGGTGACCACCCAGGGGACGCTCGCGGACAAGGTGGCGTCGAGGATGTCCTTGCGGGCCGCGTCGAAGCCGAAGACGGCGAGCAGGCCGTAGACGAAGGTCACGGTCAGCGCGGGGCGCCACACCGTGTGGTCGCGCATCTGCCAGAAAGTGCGGCCGGGGCGCAGCAGGATCCCGCTGAGCAGCTGCTTCCAGTGCAGCCGCGGGCCGACCGGCGGGGCCGCGGCCTGGCCGGCGCGATACGTCGCCACATTGTCGCCGCCGTGCGCGTACGGGTCGGCGAGCTGCGCCGGCTCACCCATGGTGAACGCCCGCGTGTGGCCGGGGGCGTCGTCGTACGCGGGTGGCTGGCCGTACTGCCCCGGGTCACCGGGCGGCGCGTACCGGGCGTACTGCCCGGGCTCGCCCGACGGCGCGTACTGGCCGTGCTCGGGGGGATAGCCGCCCGGTACGTGCGGGTCCTGTCCTCGTCGGTTCTCGAATCCAGCCACGTCTTCGAACGTACCCGCTTCCCGCCGCCCAAGCGCCGGGGAGCCGGTTCGGGGCGCCGCTTTGCTGCCAACCTGTGACACGTCGGGCGGCACCCCGGGACCGCCGCGTCAGCCGGCCGCGGCGCTCGTGCCCGGGGCCGAGTCCGCGGCGACCGGCACGGCCGGCGTGCGCACCGAGTCCAGCAGCAGCTGCGCCACGTCCACCACCTGCACCGACTCCTTCGCCGTGCCGTCGTTCTTCTTGCCGTTGACGGAGTCGGTGAGCATCACCAGGCAGAACGGGCAGGCGGTGGAGACGATGTCCGGGTCGAGGGACAGGGCCTCGTCGACCCGCTCGTTGTTGATGCGCTTGCCGATCCGCTCCTCCATCCACATCCGGGCGCCGCCCGCGCCGCAGCAGAAGCCGCGCTCCTTGTGCCGGTGCATTTCCTCGCTGCGCAGGCCCGGCACCTTGGCGATGATCTCGCGCGGCGGTGTGTAGACCTTGTTGTGCCGGCCCAGGTAGCAGGGGTCGTGGTAGGTGATCAGGCCCTCGACCGGGGTGACCGGGACCAGCCGGCCCTCGTCCACCAGGGTCTGCAGCAGCTGCGTGTGGTGGATGACCTCGTACTCGCCGCCGAGCTGCGGATATTCGTTGGCGATGGTGTTGAAGCAGTGCGGGCAGGTGGCGACGATCTTCTTCGCGGCCTTGGGCTTCTTCGTCGAGGCGTCCTCGTCGTCCTCACCGAAGGCCATGTTGAGCATGGCGACGTTCTCCATGCCGAGCTGCTGGAAGAGGAATTCGTTGCCCAGGCGACGGGGTGAATCTCCGGTGCAGTTCTCCTCACCGCCCATGATGGCGAAGTTGACGCCGGCAATGTGCAGGAGTTCCGCGAAGGCCTTGGTGGTCTTCTTCGCCCGGTCCTCCAGCGAGCCCGCGCAGCCGACCCAGTACAGATACTCGACCTCGGTCAGGTCCTCGATGTCCTCGCCGACGACGGGGACCTCGAAGCCGACCTCCTTGACCCAGGCCAGCCGCTGCTTCTTGGGCAGGCCCCAGGGGTTGCCCTTCTTCTCCAGGTTCTTGAGCATCGTGCCCGCCTCGGACGGGAAGGACGACTCGATCATCACCTGGTAGCGGCGCATGTCGATGATGTGGTCGATGTGCTCGATGTCGACCGGGCACTGCTCGACGCAGGCGCCGCAGGTCGTGCAGGACCACAGGACGTCGGGGTCGATGACGCCGTTCTCCTCGGCGATGCCGATCAGCGGGCGCTCGGCCTCGGCAAGGGCCGCGGCGGGGACGCCGGCCAGCTGCTCGGGCGTCGCCTGCTCCTCGCCCTCCGCGTTCTTGCCGCCGCCGGCCAGCAGATAGGGGGCCTTGGCATGGGCGTGGTCGCGCAGCGACATGATGAGCAGCTTGGGGGACAGCGGCTTGCCGGTGTTCCAGGCCGGGCACTGCGACTGGCAGCGGCCGCACTCGGTGCAGGTGGAGAAGTCGAGGATGCCCTTCCAGGAGAACTGCTCGACCTGGGAGACGCCGAAGACGTCGTCCTCACCGGGGTCCTCGAAGTCGATCGGCGCGCCATTGCTGGTCATCGGCTGGAGCGCGCCGAGCGCCACGGGGCCGTGGGCGTTGCGCTTGAACCAGATGTTGAAGAAGGCCAGGAAGCGGTGCCAGGCGACACCCATGCCGGTGTTCAGGCCCAGCACGATCGCCCAGATCATGGTGACGCTCAGCTTGACCATGGCGGTGGCGTAGACGACGTTCTGCAGCGTGTCCGTGCTCAGGCCGCGGAAGGCGGCGACGAGCGGGTACGAGGCGAAGTACGCGGCCTCGTAGTGGCCGACGCCGTGCAGGGCGCCCTCCAGGCCGCGCAGCGTCATGATCGCCAGGCCGATGACCAGGACGACGTACTCCACGAAATACGCCTGCCAGGCCGTCGAGCCGGCGAAGCGGGACTTGCGGCCGGCCCGGGAGGGCAGGTTCAGCAGCCGGATCACGATCAGCGTGAGGATGCCGAGCGTGGTGAGGGTCGCGATGAACTCGGTGTACAGCTCGTACGGCAGCCAGTCGCCGATCCACGGCAGGAGCCAGTCGGCCTTGAAGAGCTGGCCGTAGGCGTTGAGGATCGTCAGGCCGAGGGTCAGGAAGCCGACCGCGACGAACCAGTGGGCGACGCCGATGACGCCCCACTTGTTCATCCGGGTGTGGCCGACGAATTCCCGCAGCAGGGTCGTCGTACGGGCCTTCGGCTCGTCCGTACGGCTGCCGGCCGGTACGGGCCCTCCCAGCCGGATGAACCGGTAGATCTGCGCGATGGCGAGGCCGAAGAGCGCGACGCCGACCGCGGTGAGGACCAGCGACACGATGATCGCGGCGAGTTGCATGGGGGCTCCTCAGGCCTGCGCACGGTGAACGGTGACTGAGTCTACTAAGCGGTAACTTAATCCGGTCCTGGCTGAGATTACCCGGGATCGGGGAGGCCATAAAGCCGCACCACTGGTGATCTGTGTCGCGCGCCGCACAGGCGTCACCTACGCCGCGCCGAACCGATTGAAACCCGGGCAACCGTGGCACATAGGGAAGACGCCCGCGAAAGGCGGCGGTCCGAGGGTGAGCCACGGGAGGAGGCTGGCCGGTGCCTTGCGCCGGCTGCCCGCCGACCGGGTGACCCTGGTCACCCTCCCGGCGGCCCCGGGTGCCGTCGGCGTCCTGCGCCGGCCGGCCGCCGGCCGCCTGTTCGCGGCGCTGCGGGCGGACCGCCCGCTGGTGCCGGACGCGGAGCCGTAACCGGCCCCGCACGCTGGGTGCGCCGAATGCGCGCCGCTAAGTTGAGCCGACCCGACTCACGTCTGTTGACAGGAGGAAACCGCTCAGGCACTCTTGAGTCAGTTCCACTCAAGTCAGCAGGAGGATTCACCATGGCACGTGCGGTCGGCATCGACCTGGGCACGACTAATTCCGTCGTCAGCGTTCTCGAAGGCGGCGAGCCCACCGTCATCACCAACGCAGAGGGCGCCAGGACCACGCCGTCCGTCGTCGCCTTCGCGAAGAACGGCGAGGTGCTGGTCGGCGAGGTGGCCAAGCGCCAGGCCGTCACCAACGTCGACAGGACCGTCCGGTCGGTCAAGCGCCACATGGGCACCGACTGGAAGATCAACCTGGACGGCAAGGACTTCAACCCGCAGCAGATGAGCGCCTTCATCCTGCAGAAGCTCAAGCGGGACGCGGAGTCGTACCTGGGCGAGAAGGTCACCGACGCGGTGATCACCGTCCCGGCGTACTTCAACGACTCCGAGCGCCAGGCGACCAAGGAGGCCGGCGAGATCGCCGGTCTGAACGTGCTGCGGATCGTGAACGAGCCGACCGCGGCGGCGCTGGCGTACGGGCTCGACAAGGACGACCAGACGATCCTGGTCTTCGACCTCGGCGGCGGCACCTTCGACGTGTCCCTGCTGGAGATCGGTGACGGCGTCGTCGAGGTCAAGGCCACCAACGGCGACAACCACCTCGGCGGCGACGACTGGGACCAGCGGGTGGTGGACTACCTGGTCAAGCAGTTCCAGTCCGGCCACGGCGTGGACCTGGGCCGCGACAAGATGGCGCTCCAGCGGCTCCGCGAGGCGGCGGAGAAGGCGAAGATCGAGCTGTCCTCGTCCACCGAGACCTCGATCAACCTGCCGTACATCACCGCGTCCGCCGAGGGTCCGCTGCACCTGGACGAGAAGCTGACCCGCGCGCAGTTCCAGCAGCTCACCAGCGACCTGCTGGAGCGCTGCAAGACGCCGTTCCACAACGTGATCAAGGACGCCGGCATCCAGCTGTCCGAGATCGACCACGTGGTCCTGGTCGGCGGCTCCACCCGTATGCCGGCCGTGGCCGAGCTGGTGCGCGAGCTGACCGGCGGCAAGGACGCCAACAAGGGCGTCAACCCGGACGAGGTCGTCGCCATCGGCGCGTCCCTGCAGGCCGGCGTGCTCAAGGGCGAGGTCAAGGACGTCCTGCTGCTCGACGTCACCCCGCTGTCCCTCGGTATCGAGACCAAGGGCGGCATCATGACCAAGCTGATCGAGCGCAACACGACCATTCCGACCAAGCGCTCGGAGATCTTCACCACGGCCGAGGACAACCAGCCGTCGGTGCAGATCCAGGTCTACCAGGGCGAGCGCGAGATCGCCGCGTACAACAAGAAGCTCGGGATGTTCGAGCTGACCGGTCTGCCGCCGGCCCCGCGCGGGATGCCGCAGATCGAGGTCACCTTCGACATCGACGCGAACGGCATCATGCACGTCGGCGCCAAGGACCTCGGCACCGGCAAGGAGCAGCGGATGACCGTCACCGGCGGCTCCTCGCTGCCCAAGGACGAGGTCGACCGGATGCGCCAGGAGGCCGAGCAGTACGCGGACGAGGACCACAAGCGCCGCGAGGCCGCCGAGATCCGCAACCAGGGCGAGCAGCTGGCCTACCAGACCGAGAAGTTCATCGCGGACAACAAGGACAAGCTCCCCGAGGACGTGAAGTCCGAGGTCGAGACCGCGATCGCGGACCTCAAGGAGAAGCTCAAGAACGAGTCGACCGACTCCGAGAACACCGCGGCGATCCGCGATGCCACCGAGAAGGTCGCGGCCACCAGCCAGAAGCTCGGCCAGGCGCTGTACGCCAACACGCAGGCCGACGGTGCCGCGGGTGCCCAGGCCGGCCCGGGCGACGCCGGCGACCAGGCGGGCGCGGCCGACGACGACGTCGTGGACGCCGAGATCGTCGACGACGAGAACAACAAGCGGGATGGTGCAGCGTGACGGAGGAGCCGAAGGGCTTCGAGCCGGAGCCCGACGTCCCCTCCGAGGCCAGCGACAAGCAGCCGGACGCCGGCAAGGACGCCGGGGCCGCCGATGAGGCGGCCCCGGGGGCCGGCGGCGGGGACGCCAAGGAGCTGACGGCGCTGCGGGCGCAGCTGGACCAGGTGCGCACCGCGCTCAGCGAGCGCACCGCGGACCTTCAGCGGCTCCAGGCCGAGTACCAGAACTACCGCCGCAGGGTGGAGCGGGACCGGATCGCCGTCAAGGAGATCGCGGTGGCCAATCTGCTCACCGAACTGCTCCCGGTGCTGGACGACATCGGCCGGGCGCGGGAGCACGGCGAGCTGGTGGGCGGCTTCAAGTCGGTCGCCGAGTCGCTGGAGACGGTGGCGGCGAAGCTGGGGCTGCAGCAGTTCGGCAAGGAGGGCGAGGCCTTCGACCCGCTGGTGCACGAGGCCCTGATGCACAGTTATTCGCCGGATGTCACGCAGACCACATGCGTGCAGATCCTCCAGCCCGGGTACCGCCTGGGTGAGCGCAATCTGCGGCCCGCCCGGGTCGCGGTCGCGGAGCCCCAGCCGGGTGCCGGCAAGGGCGACGACGCGGAGGACCAGGACACGGCAGTGGACACGGCGGACGACGAGGAGACCGGTGGCCCGGACCAGGGCTGACGGTGTGAACGGAGCGGAGAGGAGGGACGCCGGGGATGAGCATCAGTAGGGACCTGCTGGAAAAGGACCTGTACAAGGTCCTCGGCGTCCCCAAGGACGCCACCGAGGCCGAGATCAAGAAGGCGTACCGGAAGCTCGCGCGCGAGTTCCACCCGGACGCCAACAAGGGCGACGCCAAGGCCGAGGAGCGCTTCAAGGAGATCTCCGAGGCCAACGACGTGCTCTCCGATGCCAAGCGGCGCAAGGAGTACGACGAGGGCCGCGCGCTGTTCGGCAACGGCGGCTTCCGTCCCGGCCCGGGCGCCGGCGGTACCGGCGGGTTCAACTTCGACCTGGGCGACCTCTTCGGCGGCGCCCAGGGCGGGCCCGGCGGCACCACCACGACCGGCGGCCAGGGCGGCGGCTTCGGCGGCGGTCTCGGCGACGTCTTCGGCGGCCTGTTCAACCGCGGCGGCGGCGCCAGGGTGCAGCCCAGGCGCGGCCAGGACATCGAGTCCGAGGTCACGCTGAGCTTCACCGAGGCCGTGGACGGCGCCACGGTGCCGTTGCGGATGTCCTCGCAGGCGCCCTGCAAGGCGTGCTCCGGCACCGGCGACAAGAACGGCACACCGCGGGTGTGCCCGACCTGTGTCGGCACCGGGCAGGTATCCCGCGGCGGCGGTGGCGGCTTCTCGCTGACCGACCCGTGCGTGGACTGCAAGGGCCGCGGCCTGATCGCGGAGACACCTTGCGACGTCTGCCACGGCAGCGGGCGGGCGAAGAGCTCGCGCACCATGCAGGTCCGCATTCCCGCCGGGGTCACCGACGGGCAGCGGATCAGGCTGCGGGGCAAGGGCGCTCCCGGGGAGCGCGGCGGCCCCGCGGGCGACCTCTACGTCGTCGTGCACGTCGGGCGGCACTCGATCTTCGGCCGCAAGGACGCCAACCTCACGGTGACCGTGCCGGTCAGCTTCGTGGAGGCGGCGCTGGGCGGCGACGTCAAGGTGCCGACGCTCGGCGGCCCCCCGGTCACCCTCAAGCTCCCGCCCGGCACCCCGAACGGGCGTACATTGCGCGCCCGTGGCAAGGGCGCGGTGCGCAAGGACGGTTCGCGCGGCGATCTGCTCGTCACCGTCGAGGTGGCGGTGCCCGAGAAGACCGAGGGCAAGGCGCTGGACGCACTGGAGGCCTACCGGGAGGCGACTGCGGACGTCGACCCGCGGGCCGAGCTGTTCAAGGCGGCAGAGGGAGCGTGAACGGATGAGCATCGACGGCCGGATGGACGGTACGGCGCCGGGGGGGGGGGGGGGGGGGGGGGGGGGGGGGGGGGGGGGGGGGGGGGGGGGGGCGCCCCCCCCCCCCCCCCCCCCCCCCCCCCCCCCCCCCCCCCCCCCCCCCCCCCCGGCCCCCGTGGCCGCAATCCGTACCAGCTGACCGAGGAGTCCCCGGTCTACGTCATCTCGGTGGCGGCCGAGTTGTCGGGCCTGCACCCGCAGACCCTGCGGCAGTACGACCGCCTCGGCCTGGTGTCGCCCGACCGCACGGCCGGGCGGGGCCGCCGCTATTCGGCCCGCGACATCGAGCAGCTGCGCGAGGTGCAGCGGCTCTCCCAGGACGACGGCATCAACCTCGCCGGTATCAAGCGGATCATCGAACTGGAGAACCAGGTCGCCGCGCTCCAGGCGAGGGTGGCGGAGCTGAGCGCCGCGGTGGAGGGCGCCGCCGCCGTCATCCAGCAGCGGGAGGCGGCGGTGCACGCGTCCTACCGGCGGGACCTGGTGCCGTATCAGGATGTGCAGCACACCAGCGCGCTGGTGGTGTGGCGCCCCAAGCGGGAGTAGGTTTGGGGCGTCGGGGGGCGGGCCCGTCCGCCCCGCCCGCCGCACGTTCCGCCCCGACGCGGAGGACGCGGAGACCGGGCTGCGGAGACCGGCCCCGGCCCCCGCGGAAGGCCGGCCCCGGCCCCGGCCTTCCGCGGCGGCCGGGGGACCGCGTCAGGCGTTGCCCATGGCTCTGGTCAGGGCGATCTCGATGACGACGCGGTGCGGGTTGGGCCCGGGAGTACGGCCGTAGCGCTCGGTGTAGCGGGCCACGGCGTCGGCGACGCGCGCCGGGTCCTGCGAGACGGTGGCGAGGCCTTCGAGGGTCGCCCAGCGGCGGCGGTCGACCTGGCAGACCGCGACCCGCGCCCCACCGGGTCCGGCGGCGCGTACGTGCGCGACCTTGGCGCTCGACGTATTGGCGATCACCCGGGCCAGCCCCTCCTCCGGGTCGTAGGTGACGCCGACCGGCACCATGTGCGGGGACCCGTCCGGGCGGGGCGTGGTCAGGGTGCACAGATGGTGTTCGCGCCAGAAGCCGAGGTAGCCCGCCTCAGGGGCGCGCGGATCGCGTCGTGCCATGGCCTGACGGTAGCTCAGCGGCGACGGCGCGCCAGCGCGGCACCGGCGTCAGCAGCCAGGCGGGCGGAGCGAAAGCGGCCCGGAGAACAGCGGCACGCCGGTTGTGTCGGAGTGCCGAAGTGAAGTTGAGTGGAATAGACTCAATATCGTTCATGTTCCTTTACGCAACAAGCCATGTACGTGCTGCGTACCGCCTGGCGCGGCCAGCACAATGGACGGACGAGCACCCGAGGAGGAGCCGACCCCGTGGACGCCGAGCTGACCAACAAGAGCCGGGAAGCGCTCAACGCCGCCAACACCCGGGCGGTCTCCGAGGGCAACCCGGACCTGACGCCCGCGCATCTGCTGCTCGCACTGCTGAGCGGCACGGACAACGAGAACGTGCTCGACCTGCTCACCGCGGTCGGCGCCGACCCGGCGGCCGTCACGGCGCGAGCCGGCCGGCTGGTCGAGGGGCTGCCCAAGGTGCAGGGCTCCACCGTGGCGCCGCCGCAGGCCAACCGCGACCTGCTCGCGGTGATCGCGGACGCCGCCGAGCGGGCCAGGGAGCTGGGGGACGCGTACCTTTCCACCGAGCACCTGCTGATCGGGATCGCCGTCAAGGGCGGCCCGGCCGGTGACCTGCTCACCCGTCAGGGGGCCGGCGGCAAGGAGCTGCTGACCGCCTTCGAGACCGCCCGTGGGGGGCAGCGCGTGACCAGCCAGGATCCCGAGGGCACGTACAAGGCGCTGGAGAAGTACGGCACCGACTTCACCGCGGCGGCCCGCGAGGGCAGGCTCGACCCGGTGATCGGCCGCGACCAGGAGATCCGCCGGGTCGTCCAGGTGCTCTCGCGGCGCACCAAGAACAACCCGGTGCTCATCGGCGAGCCCGGCGTCGGCAAGACCGCGGTCGTCGAGGGCCTGGCCCAGCGCATCGTCAAGGGCGACGTGCCCGAGTCGCTGCGCGACAAGCGGCTGGTCTCGCTCGACCTCGGTGCGATGGTCGCCGGCGCCAAATACCGCGGCGAGTTCGAGGAACGGCTCAAGTCGGTGCTCGCCGAGATCAAGGACAGCGACGGCCGCGTCATCACCTTCATCGACGAGTTGCACACCGTGGTCGGCGCGGGCGCCGGCGGCGACTCGGCCATGGACGCGGGGAACATGCTCAAGCCGATGCTGGCCCGCGGCGAACTGCGGATGGTCGGCGCGACCACGCTGGACGAGTACCGCGAGCGGATCGAGAAGGACCCGGCCCTGGAGCGCCGCTTCCAGCAGGTGCTGGTCGCCGAGCCGACCGTCGAGGACACGGTGGCGATCCTGCGCGGCCTCAAGGGCCGCTACGAGGCCCACCACAAGGTGCAGATCGCCGACTCCGCGCTGGTCGCCGCGGCGACGCTGTCCGACCGCTACATCACCTCGCGCTTCCTGCCCGACAAGGCCATCGACCTGGTGGACGAGTCGGCGTCCCGGCTGCGGATGGAGATCGACTCCTCGCCGGTCGAGATCGACGAGCTGCAGCGCTCGGTCGACCGGCTGCGCATGGAGGAGATGGCGGTCAAGAACGACACCGACCCCCGCGCCGTGCAGCGCCTGGTCAAGCTGCGCAAGGACCTCGCCGACCGCGAGGAGGAGCTGCGCGGCCTGACCGCCCGCTGGGAGAAGGAGAAGCAGGGCCTGAACCGGGTCGGTGAGCTGAAGGAGCGGCTCGACGACATCGGGACCCGGATCGACCGCGCCCAGCGCGACGGCGACTTCGAGACCGCCTCCAAGCTGCTCTACGCCGAGAAGCCCAAGCTCGAGGCCGAGCTGGCGGAGGCCACCCGCGAGGAGCAGGAGGCCGCGGGCCAGGAGACGATGGTCAAGGAGCAGGTCGGCCCGGACGACATCGCCGACGTCGTCGCCGCCTGGACCGGCATCCCGGCCGGCCGGCTGCTGGAGGGCGAGACGCAGAAGCTGCTGCGGATGGAGGAGGAGCTGGGCCGCCGGCTGATCGGCCAGACCGAGGCCGTCCGCGCGGTCTCCGACGCCGTACGCCGCTCCCGCTCCGGTATCGCCGACCCCGACCGCCCGACCGGCTCCTTCCTCTTCCTGGGCCCGACCGGTGTCGGCAAGACCGAGCTGGCCAAGGCGCTGGCCGACTTCCTCTTCGACGACGAGCGGGCCATGGTCCGTATCGACATGAGCGAATACGGCGAGAAGCACTCGGTGGCCCGGCTGGTCGGCGCGCCTCCCGGCTATGTGGGGTACGAGGAGGGCGGCCAGCTCACCGAGGCGGTGCGCCGCCGCCCGTACAGCGTGATCCTGCTGGACGAGGTCGAGAAGGCGCACCCCGAGGTCTTCGACGTGCTGCTCCAGGTGCTGGACGACGGCCGGCTCACCGACGGCCAGGGCCGTACGGTCGACTTCCGCAACACCATCCTCATCCTGACCTCGAACCTCGGCAGCCAGTATCTGGTGGACCCGGCGCTGAGCGACGAGCAGAAGCGCGAGCACGTGCTGAGCACGGTCCGTGCCGCCTTCAAGCCGGAATTCCTCAACCGGCTGGACGACATCGTGGTCTTCTCCGCGCTGGCCAAGGACGAGCTGCGCAGGATCGCCCGGCTGCAGACCGACCGGCTCGCCGCCCGGCTGCGGGACCGCAGGCTCGCCCTCGACATCACCGACGAGGCCCTGGACTGGCTCGCCGACGAGGGCAACGACCCGGCCTACGGCGCCCGGCCGCTGCGCCGCCTGGTGCAGACCGCCATCGGTGACCCGCTGGCCCGCGCCCTGCTGGCGGGCGAGGTCGCCGACGGGCAGACGGTACGGGTGGACCGCGCCGCCGACGGGCTGATCGTGGGTGCGGCGGGCGGTCCCGACCTCAGCAAATGACCCCGCGACCGGACGGTGCGCCGGATGCGTACCGCCCGGGGTTGTGACGACCGGGGGCGGATGAGGGAGGATGGAAGGGAGACGTCACGAAGGGACTTCACGGTGAGCATCGACCCGTCCTCGATTCCCAGTTTCGGGGGCCAGCCGGACCCCGACCCGACCGGATCCAACGGCAGTGTGGTCATTCCGGACCAGGACCTGGTCAAGCAGCTGCTTGACCAGATGGAGCTGAAGTACCTCGTGGACGAGGAGGGCGACCTCGCCGCTCCGTGGGAGGACTTCCGCACCTACTTCATGTTCCGGGGCGAGGGGGACCAGCAGGTCTTCGCCGTCAGGACCTTCTACGACCGTCCGTACTCGGTCGACGACAAGCCGCAGCTGCACGAGGTGATCGACGACTGGAACCGTCGCACCCTGTGGCCGAAGATGTACACCCACACGCACGACGACGGCAGCGTCCGGCTGATCGGCGAGGCCCAGCTGCTGATCGGCCTCGGCGTCGGCCTGGAGCACTTCGTGTCCAGCACGGTGAGCTGGGTGCGCGCGTCGATCGAGTTCGACAAGTGGGTCGTGGAGACCCTGGGCCTGGCCAAGGACGCGGACAGCGAAGCCGATGGCGACGGTCCCGCGGAAGGTCCCGCCGAGGACTAGCCGGCACCGGTACGTACGCACGTGGCCGGCACCGCCGCGTCCGCACGTGGCCGGTACCGCACGGACGGCAAGCCGAAGGGGCGGGCGCATCACGCGCCCGCCCTTCGCGTCCGCCGGACCCGCCGTCCGGGACGAGGGCGGGCACGGCGTGCGCTAGGCGGGGTCCTGGAGAACGGACAGCACATTGCCCGCGGGGTCGGTGAACCAGGCGATCAGCGGGCCGCCGCCGCGGAAGATGCCCCTGCCGTCCGTCGTGAGCTGCTCGTAGCGCTCGAAACGCACGCCCTTCGTGCTCAGTTCGTCGACCGCCGCCTCGATGTCGGCGACCGGGAAGTTGAGGATCGTGTACGTGGCCGGCACGTGGTCGGCCTTGGGGTAGACTAGGACGTTCCGGTCACCCGCGATGTGCAGCGTCAGCAGGCCGTGCTCTTCGGAGACCTTGAGCCCCAGCGTCCCGCCGTAGAAGTCCTTGGCCGCGCCGAGGTCGTTCACCGAGAAGCCGCTGAACGCCTTTGTCGAACCGAACATGTTCGCCTCCTGTGCGTGCCGTGCGTGGTTCTTCCCTGTGCAGACCGGGGCGGGGCCTGGAACTCATCGGTCGTCCGGCACCCGGGGGGGGGGGGGGGGGGGGGGGGGGGGGGGGGGGGGGGGGGGGGGGGGGGGGCGCCCCCCCCCCCCCCCCCCCCCCCCCCCCCCCCCCCCCCCCCCCCCCCCCCCCCGGGCGGCTCACTCGTGCAGGTGCCGGGCCACGCGTTCGCTCGCCCACTCGAAGATCCGCGGTTCGTCGAGGGTGGCCACCCACAGGTCGACCATGTCGGCGATCTCCTCACCCGGCCAGGGGCCGACGCCCAGCACCCGCAGGCCCGCGCGGGTCGCGGACTGGACGCCGCAGTACGAGTCCTCGACGGCCAGGGTGTCCGCGGGCGCGGCGCCGCAGTAGCGGGCCGCGGCGAGGTAGAGGTCCGGGTCCGGCTTGGGGCGCGCGGTGCTGTCGGGCACCACGACGTGGTCGAAGAAGTGCCGCAGGTTGGCAGTGGTCAGGCACTCCTCCACGACCTCCAGCGGGCAGTTGCTGGCGACGGCCAGGGGGGCGAACTTCGCGGCGTTGGCGACCAGTTCCTGGGCGCCGGGCATCGTCTTGGGTGATTCGGCGACCAGGGCGCGGAAGCGGCTGAGCAGCCGCTCGGTCAGCTGTCCGCCCAGCTCCGGGCGCCCGGCCTCCTCGGCCATGAGCCGGCCGCACTCGGTGTAGTGCAGGCCTTTGGTGCGCTGGGCGAAGTCGGGTGCTGTACCGACGCCGAAGTCGTTGATCGTGAGTTCACGTGCGACCTCCCAATGGCGTTCGGTGTCCATGAGGGTGCCGTCGCAGTCGAAGACGATGGCGGCGGGAGTCCAGCTGAGGATGCGGTGGGAGGTCATTCGCAGTAGTCCCTTCGGGAATACCTGGAGGCGCTTGTGCTGGCGGTCCCATGGCTCAGGACATGGGAGGGCAGCGTGATGCAGCGCCAGGAGGGTGCGGACCGGTGGCATGGCGCGATGGCCATTTCCGACAATCACCGGGAAACGTAACGATCAGTACGTTATGCATCGTCACGGATGGGAGTCAAGCAACCACGTGGAGTAAAATGTCCTCACCGGTACCCCAGAACACCGAAGGCCGTCCGTGCTCCGCCCTGCACGACGCCGAACACGCAGGTCCTGTGGTGCGGCACGCAGACCACGTGCGCGAGCGGGGCGAACTCGGTGAAACGGGCCGCTGTCATCCGCCCGGTGTGCGGTCGCAGAAGAGTGCCCTGGCTCGCCACCACCGTGGCCTGGCGTACGGCTTCGAGCAGCACCATGCCCGGCACATGGTCACTCGGATGGTCGAAGAAATACGGGTGACGGGGATCGGCCGGGCCCAGGACGACCGCTCCCGCGTGGTGGCCGATTAGTACGTCGTGCCGGCTGGGCACCGCCAGCTCCGACGCCGTCGGGCGGGCCATCCCGGCCACGGCGACCGGCGGCCACGGGGCGCCGGCCGCGCCGCGCACCTCGGCGTACCGCCGCTCGTCCAGCACCCGCATGCCGCCCCCGGCGCGGGCGAAGACGGTGCCGCCCGCGAGGAAGTCCACCGTCATCCGTAGTCCGGCGACGGCGCCGCGCGCGTCACGGCGCACCCGGGGCTCTTCCACCGTGCAGGTGATGTCGGTGGCGCCGGAGCACGCCTCCGGCTCCTCGTCCGGGTCGATCTCGAAGAACAGATCGGTGATGATCATGCGCGCTGTCGCCGGGGCGCCGAAGTAGCGCAGCGGGATGTAGATGCCGAGCTGGCGCAGGGTCTCCGCGAGTATCAGCGGACTGTGCAGGCTCCCGCCGTCGCGCGGGAATGTGGCGTGCGACCTGGGCCAGGACGCCGCCGCCTCGAAGCCTCCGCCGGCGCGTCGCCTCATGTCGGTGAGCAGTACCTCGGCCGGCGAGGTGCGGTGCACCATCTCGCGGGCGACCGTGCGCGACCAGCTCAACGGCCGGCTGCGCTGGGGGATGCCGCCGGCTGACGCGCTCATGTACCCAGAAGAACCCACAGCACGCGTGGCCGCATGTCGTCCGGCCCGCCCGCAGGTACTACATTTGCACACTGTACGTTACGGTTTAAATACATGGAGTAATTGTGCAGGTACGGGCGAAGACGACGCGGCGTTTTCTGCTGGAGGCAGCGGCACAGCTGTTCGACGAGCGGGGCTACGCGGGCACCAGCATCAGCGACATCAGCGCGCGGTCGGGACGTACCAGCGGGTCGATCTATTTCCACTACGCCAGCAAGGAGAAGCTGGCGCTGGCCATTGTCGAGGAGCATTTCGCGAACTGGCCCGAGATGATCAGCCGCCACCAGGCCGCGGAGGTGCCCGCGCTGGAAAGACTGGTGGCGCTGAGCTTCACCGTCGCCCGGGCGTACCGCGACGATGTCGTCGTGCGGGCCGGTGCGCGGCTGTGGATGGAGCGCAAGGCCATCGACGCGGACCTCCCGACGCCTTTCGTGGGCTGGATCGGGGCGGTGACCGGGCTGCTGGAGGAGGCGCGCGCGGAAGGCGCGCTCGCCGCCGGCGTGGTGACCGGGACGGCGGCGCACGCCATCGTCTGCGCCTTCTTCGGCATGCACACCGTCTCGGACGCGCTGGACGGGCGCCGCCGCATCGAGGAGCACTTGCGCCAGCTGTGGCTGCTGCTCCTGGTGGCGCTCCAGGCCGAGCCCGACCCCGCCGGGCTGCTCGCCCGTGTGCTGGGCGGAACGGGCGCGGGCGCGGTGCTGCCCGCGCAGATTTCCGAGCGGGGGTAAGCGGGGGTAAAGGGCGGGTAAATGGCCGGCCCCGCGTGCGAGGTGGTTTTCGGACGTTCGGGGCCGGCGGCAGGAGGGCCGCGGCGCGGCGGCGCGGGGCCGTCCAAGGGCTCGGCGAGAGAGCGGATCGTATACGTCCAAGCGGTCGACCTGCATCGATGAGTACCGCGTCGCGGCTCCCGGTCCCGCGCTCGAAGCTCTGGGCTGACGGTGAGCGGAGCGTAGGCGGCGCTCGGCTGTCACGGCCGTTGTCGCAGGTCGCATAAGCACTGACTCAAAGTTGCCCACAGCAACTACCTGGGCGGCGGCATCCGTTGACGACTGCGCTTCCGCGCATGACGATCGCATTTAGATGTCCGATACACACGAATCTGTGTCACCGGCATGTTGCAAGACACCGCCGAGGCGTCCGGCGCGACCGCGGGCTGTGCGGACGCCTTCCCGGCGGCATCGAGCGAACCGGGAGGAAGACGCATGTGCGGAATCGCCGGATGGATCTCCTACCAGCGCGACCTGCGGACGGAGCAGGCCGCCGTCGACGCGATGACCGAGACGATGTCCTGCCGCGGCCCTGACGACCGCGGCACCTGGATCAGCGGGCCGGCCGCGCTCGGCCACCGCAGGCTCGCCGTCATCGACCTGCCCGGCGGCCGTCAGCCGATGAGCGTCGACACACCGCGCGGACCCGTCGCCATGGTCTATTCGGGTGAGGCGTACAACTTCACCGAACTCCGCGGCGAACTGGCCGCGCGCGGTCACCGCTTCAGCACCGGCTCCGACACCGAGGTGGTGCTGCGCGGATACCTCGAATGGGGCGCGGCGGTCGCCGAGCGGCTCAACGGCATGTACTCCTTCGCGATTTGGGACGACCGCGAGCAGCGGCTCGTGATGATCCGCGACCGGATGGGCATCAAGCCGTTCTACTACCACCCGACCGCCGACGGGGTGCTGTTCGGCTCCGAGCCCAAGGCGATCCTCGCCCACACCCTCGCCGGCCGGACCGTGACCGCCGACGGGCTGCGCGAGCTCTTCGCCTTCGTCAAGACCCCCGGGCACGCGGTCTGGGAGGGGATGCGCGAGGTCGAGCCGGGCACCGTGGTCACCGTCGAGCGCGGCGGCATCCGCACCCACACCTACTGGTCGCTGGAGACCAGGCCGCACACCGACGGCCGGCAGGCCACCATCGCTCGCGTCCGCGAGCTGATGGACGACATCGTCCACCGGCAGCTGATCGCCGACGTCCCGTTGTGCACGCTGCTCTCCGGCGGCCTGGACTCCTCCGCCATGACCGCGCTGGCCGCCCGGCGCCTGGCCGGGACCGGCGAACGGGTGCGCAGCTTCGCCGTGGACTTCGTCGGCCGCACCGAGAACTTCGTCGCCGACGACCTCCGCGCCACCCCGGACACTCCCTACGTCCACGACGTCGCCCGCGCCTCCGGCACCGACCACCAGGACATCGTGCTCGACTCCGAACAGCTCGCCGACCCCGAGGTGCGCGCCCGGGTGATCCGCGCCAGGGACCTGCCCGCGGGCTTCGGCGACATGGACGCCTCGCTGTACCTGCTGTTCAAGGCGATCCGCGAGCACTCCACGGTGGCCCTGTCGGGGGAGTCGGCCGACGAGGTCTTCGGCGGCTACAAGCAGTTCTTCGACCCCGAGGCCCGCAAGGGCCGCACCTTCCCGTGGCTGGTGCACTTCGCGGAGCACTTCGGCGAGGACGAGAGCATCCTCACCGAGCCGGTCGGCAAACTGCTCGACCTGGACGGCTACACGCGCACCGGTTACGCGGAGGCCGTCGCGGGAGTCCAACGCCTCGACGGGGAAAGCGACTTCGAATTCCGCATGCGCACGATCAGCTATCTGCACCTGACCCGGTTCGTCCGCGTCCTGCTCGACCGCAAGGACCGGGCCAGCATGGCGGTCGGCCTGGAGGTGCGCGTGCCCTTCTGCGACCACCGGCTGGTGGAGTACGTCTACAACGCGCCCTGGGCGCTGAAGTCCTTCGACGGCAGGGAGAAGAGCCTGCTGCGCGAAGCCACGGCCGACGTGCTGCCGCGGTCGGTCTACGACCGGGTCAAGAGCCCCTACCCGTCGACGCAGGACCCGGCCTACGCGGTGGCCCTCCAGCGCAGCCTCCAGGACCTGCTGGCCGCGCCCGCCCACCCGGTCTTCGACATCGTCAGCCGCGACTGGCTGAAGCGGGCGGTGGCGATCGCCAGCCCCCAGATCACCCAGGCGTCCCGCCGCGGCCTGGAGCGGACCCTGGACCTGGCCCTGTGGATGGACATCTACCACCCCACCCTCGACCTCGCCTGACCCTGACCCTGAACGCGCGATGCGCCGGAGCCCCGGACGGCAGGCGCCAGCGGGGCGCCGACACGGTGAACTCGTTGCCGTCGGGGTCGGCCATCAGCAGCCGGCCGGCCTCGTCGTCATCGCCCTCGAACCCGTCCTCGCCGATGAGCGTCGCCCCGAGCGAGATCAGGTGGTCGACTGGGCGGGTGCCGCCCGCAGCCGTTTTTTCGCTGGCGGGCAGCGAGGAGAGGCGGGCAGCGGAAAGGGGCGGGCGCGCGGTGCGCCCGCCCCTTCTGCCCGGCGGATGGATCCGGCCGGCAGGTCAGTCGGTCTGGTAGTAGCCGAACAGGTCGACGACCAGATCCGTCTTGCCGCCGCTGCGGTTGAAGAAGTCGACGATCCCGTGCTTGCCCAGGCTGGCCTGGGACATGTTCGGGACGATCTGGCCCTTCACCCAGTTCAGCGTGGAGGAGACCGGCGTGGGCGGCCAGACCTCCGTGCCGGAGTTGTACTGGTCGACCGTATTCGGGTCGGGAGCGACGCCGAGCCAGCCGCTGCTCGTGGTGTTGACGACCGTGGTGTTCAGCACTACGCCGGTGAAGTCCGGCTCGTCGGGGGCGAACGGGATGATGGCGTAGTCGCCGGGGCCGAGCGGACCGCCGGACCACTGGGCCGGGTCACGGGTGTCGAGCCACCGGTCCGGCAGCAGCGGGACGTAAGCGCCCTTGGCCGAGGCGCTGTAGTAGCCGACGACGTCCACGACCACGTCGAGCGGCCTGGCGCCGGTGTTGAGCGCGACGCGGATCCTGCCGTCCGACCCGACCGGGGTGACGACCGCGTTCGCGATGATCCTGCCCCCGGTGACGTTCAGGTTGGACGCCACCGGCTTGGCCTTGCCGTCCGGGTAGACGGTGAGCACCGCGCCGCCCTTGGCGTTGACGGCGGTCACGTTGAGGGCGACCGCTGTCACCCCGGAGGACGGGATCTGGCCGTGGTCGTTGCCGGCGATCTGCACGGTGATCGAGCCGCCCGAGCCGATCTGCCGCTTCGGGGTGCCGGTGCCGTACCGGGTGTCGGTCGCCCGGTACGGCGCCAGCGGCTGGAAGTAGCTCGCCCCGTCGAGGCCGTAGTAGCCGGTGATGTCGGCGATCAGGTCCACCGGCTTGGGGCTCTGGTTGTACAGGTCGACGTAGCCGTTCTCGCCGACCGGCACGATGCCCAGGTTGGGCACCGTCTGCCCCGCGACGAAGTTGAGGTTCGACGTCGTCGGGCGCGCGTAGCCGTCGGGGTAGGCGGTGATGACGCCGCCGGCCGAGCTGCCGGTGACCGTCAGGTTGAGCACCGCCGCGGTCACCCCGGCCGGGACGCCCGCCCGGCCGGCGATCTGGACCCGTACGGTGCCGCGGCCGGGGACCTTCGCCTTCTGGGCGCCGGTGCCGTTGCGGGTGTCGAGGAGGCGGGCCGGGCCGACCGCGGTGAAGTTGCGGCCCTCGGTCACCCAGTCCGTCTTCGTGGACGCTGCGTTGCCGTACGGGTCGGTGACCGTCACGGTGACGGGGAAGACGCCCGCCTTGGCGTACCGGTGCTCGGCGGTGTATCCGCCGGGCCCGTACACGGTGGTCGTCGTGGACTTCCCGTCGCCCCAGCTGACGGTCTCGGTCAGGGAGACCGAGGCGCTGGTGATGCGGGTGTCCAGCGAGCCGCCGTACGCGCTGGTGTCGTCCCCGCCGGCGATCGCCACAGCCAGGGTGGGGTTGGGGTTGACGTACTCCACGGCGCCGCGGCTGGTGAAGGAGCCGGCGCCGTAGAAGTCCGTGGCGGGCTTGCCCGGCGCGTCGGGGTTCGCGCTGCCGATGACCGCCGAGCCGTGCTGGGGCGCGGCGTCGATGATGCCGCTGGAAAGACTCCGCGGCTGCTGGGCGGCGGCCTTGACGTTGTCCTTCACATCGTGGGCGCCCTGCGGGGTCGCGGCCTGGAACGCGGCGAGCGTCGGGTAGCCGGTGCCGGCCCAGTCGTACGGGGAGGTGGCGTCGGTGCCGTAGACGTAGAAGGCGTTGTAGTCGCTGGTGACCGCGTCGGCCGAGTCGGCGGACACCGAGACGTCGGCGGCCCAGGTGTCCCCCGTGCTCGCGCAGTCCGCCGGGTGGCCGCCCAGCGGGTTGTCCGTGCCGAGGTTGGCGTCCTCGAAGAGGTTGTTCTCGACGGACACCCCGGTCGAGGCGTCCGCGACCGTCAGGGCCGGGTAGCAGCCGCGCTGGATCGTGTTGTTGGTGACGTCCAGGCCCTGCACGCCCGAGGCGGCGACCCCGGAGGCGGCGATGAGGTTCGCCGCGAGGGTGACGTCCTTGGCGCCCGCCGCCAGCGAGACGGCCCGGGCGCCGGCGGTCGCGGACCCGGCGTCGATGTACGTACGGCTGATGGTGACGCCGCTGGACGCTCCGTCGACGTCGACGGCCGCCGGGCCGGCGTCCCGGGCTCCGTCGACGTATCCGGAGTCGAACGTGACCCCGGTGGAGTTCGCTATCCGCACCGCCGACCGGCCGGCCGTGCCCTCGACGATCAGGTTGCGCACCGTGACGTCGGAGACCCCGTCGAGGGTCAGGGTGGGCTTGGCGGCGTCCGCCGGCTGGAGCCAGGCCCAGTTGCCGACGCCGACGATCGAGATGCCGGAGGTGGTGACGGTCACCGTCTGGGGCGAGGCGACGCCGGACGGGTTCTGCACGGACACGGTGTCGCCCGGGTGCGCGGCGTCCACCGCGTCCTGGATGAGGCAGTACGGGGCGGCCTGCGTGCCGTCACCGGTGTCGCTCGTGCACGACGGGGTGGTCCGGACGTGGATCGTGGTGCCCGTGGCGTCCTTCGCGCTGACGGCCGCCGTTGGCGACGCGGCCCGCTGGAGCCGGGCCGAGCGCGGTGCCGGGGTGTCGAAGTGGTGCTTTTTCGGTGCGGTCGCGGCCGACAGCGTCTTCGTGGCCGCGGCAGTGGTGTGGTGGGCGGCGCGCGGACTGCTGTCCGCCTGCGCCGCGGTGGGGATGAGGGCGACTCCGGCCGCGACGAACGCGGCGGTTGCCCCAAGACGGCGGTGTGACACCGGCCTTCCATTCCTCGGAATCGATGGAGGATGAACAGGAGGCGAATCGTACGGGGGTGCGAGCAGCCCGCTGCAACCACCCCCTTCTCCGGGGAACCCGGATTTTTCGGAAGGCCGGAGTCCGCATGCGGCAGCCGCCGGGGCCTGCGGCGCGCGGTCGGTGATCAGGCCGGATGCAGCACAGCTGCGGCGATCTCCCGTACGCGGTCGTACGTGATCCCGGTGCGCTGTTCGACGGCCAGCGGGTGGTCGGTGGGCTCCAGTTCGATGAAGGGGCGGCTGCCGACCGGTCGCGTATGGGCGTTGGTCTTCAGATCGGTGGTGCTCTCGGAGTACAGCGCGAGTTCGGTGCTGAGCCAGCCGAAGTACGGCTTCTCGGCCTCACGACCTTCCGTGTTCCACATCTCCAGGGCGCGGGCGAAGTTGTCCTTGCTCAGGGAGACCCACACGCCCCACGAGAAGACGTCCTCGCCGCCGATCACGGGTAACTCGATCAGGCCCCTGATGAAGAAGTGCTGGCCCCTGATCACGCACTGGTCGGACGACAGCGTGCTGTCCCGATCAGTCTCGAAGCGGGGCTCCCAGATGTCGGGAGCCGCGATCGAATAGCCCAGAGGGAGCTCCGCGTGGTGGTCGCCGCAGCGTGGGCATATGAAGCCGGCATCGTCAGACATGGCGCGAGCCTAGCGACCGCCGGGGACGCGGACGGCGACGGCGACAACCCCGCGGCCACCGTGAGCCACGCGGTGCGCACGCGAGCGGACTTCAGCCGTCGGCGCTCTCCCGCGCCTCACCCCGGAGCCGGATCGTACCGGGGCCCTGCCCGGAGATCCGGTGCGGAGTCCCGCTGAACCGCCGGCGCAGGCTTCACGTTTTCGCGGCGGGCCGGCTTCGGTCAGACGGCCGGGTCGGGCATGATCTCCCGGACCTCTTGCGGGCAGCGGCACGCGGCAGCGAACTTGGCGGCCCACGCGAGAGCGTCCTCACGTGAGGGCACGTCGACGATCGCGAAACCGCCGAGGACCGCCTTGGTCTCCGGGTACGGGCCGTCGCTGACGGTCCCGTCGGTAGCCACGACGCTCGCCTGCTGCGTTTCCAGCCCGCCGCCGAAGACCCACACAGCGGCGTCCTGAGCCTCCCGCACCACCTTGTGCGCGGCTTCGTCCACCTCGGGCAGATCCTCTTGGGGGACGGCCATCACGCCGTCGTCGAAAGAGATCAGATACCGCGTCATGCAGGGCTCCTTTGTCCGGCTGCCTCAGCCTACGACGAACGCCTCGCTCCGGAACCGACACTTCCCCACCGCGAACCGCCGACGACAGTGCGGACAGCGCGTTACTCCCCGCCCGTCCGGGCAGGCCACGCGGGGTGCTCAGCCCCCGAAGGCCTTGCGGGGGCGGGTGGCTCCGTCTGCCAGCACCTCGGGGGGTTTGCAGAAGGCGAAGCGGACCTGGGTGCGGCCGGCGGTGGGGTGGTCGTAGAAGACGGAGTTGGGGCCGGCGACGGCGCACGCGTTCCGGGACCGCGCGGGAGAACGTCAACGCGTCGTCGCCCGTGGCGAGTTCAGCGAGGCCGGTGGTGATGAAGTACGTGCCCTGGGGCTCGTGGACGGTGAAGTCGGTTTCAGCAGGTCGCGTTTGGCCTGGAGGCCGGTGCGGAATGCCTCGTAGTGCGTGTCGGGGAGCGGGAGTGCCTCGGCGACGGCGTACCGGAACGGGCCCGAGGCCACGTACGTCAGGAACTGCTTCGCCGTGCGGACGGCGGCCACCAGCTCGCGGGAGCCGGTCACCCGGGCCACTGCTTGTTCACGCGCTTATTGGGGTCACAGGGGCAGGTCGTCCGGCATGAGCCGGAAGCACTTGTGGCGGCCCAGTGGGCGCATGGCGCGGAAGTCCCGGCGGTCGAGGGTGAGAATAGCGTCGGTGTCGTACTCCGCGGCCAGTGTGACGTTCACGGCATCGGCGAGATCCAGGTCAAGCCCGCCGTATCTGGCTCGCACCGACTGCGCGGTCGCCAAGTGCGATTCGGTGATCTCCGGTACGACGATTCGGCTCACACGCATCCAGCGGCGAATGTCATCGACGGCGCTCACCGCCGCGTTTCGTCCCAGCTCGCGAGTGGCGACGTGGTCGATCTCAGCGAGGAGGAGCGGGGACATCACGAGCAGGCCGGCGGCCAGGAGAGCTTCGTTGGCTCCCTGATGTTCTGGGTGTGCGGAGTCGAGTGCAGCCAGGAGTCCGGAAATGTCGGCGACGACGATGATCACGCAGCGTCCCCGGGTTCGTCCTCGCGTCGGACGGCGTCGGCCACCGCGTTGCGTACGTCCTCCCGGGACGCTGTGCGGCCCTGGCCCTCGAAAGTGCGCGAGAACAGCGGCTCGTCCCAGACGCGGTTCGCCATGGCGGCGAGATGGATGCCCTGCCTGATGATCTCGGCCTCGCTGATCCCGCGCCGAGCGGCAGCCTCCTTGATGATCGCGAGGTCTTCCGGGTCGGCGTAGACATTGGTGCGCTTCATGGACATGTACCAACCTTAGTCCATGTACCAGAGGTGGTGCACCTCCGATGCTCAGTGCGACAGCCGGGCAGCGAATGGTGCGGACCCACGCAGAGCCGTCGGCACTTCCGGCGTCGTGGAGCCCGCTCGCGTCTCGGGTTTCGCTTTGCCGTTCCCGCGGCGGTGGCCAGTCACTCACCTGCGCGTTGTCCGTGACCACCGTGTCCGCGATCGCAGAGGAGCGGCTACGGCCACCCCCCCCGCCCGCGCAGCAGAGTTGGGCGGGACAGTCTTCTCCGCCGCATCGCCGACGATATGGCTAGGGTGTGGCCGAGACACGCAGTGACGAGCACGGGGAGTGAAATGGGACTGGCGAACGAAGAGATCATTTCCCAGGTGGACAGCTTGCTGGCCGGCCGGATCGTCGTTCCGTCCATTCAGCGCGACTACGTCTGGATGCGTACCGATGTACGTGATCTCTTCGACTCCCTCTACCGAGGTTATCCGGTTGGCGCCCTGCTTCTATGGCGGACGAACCTGCAGGTCCCCTTCCGTACAGCCGCGGTGGTGCAGGCCAATAAGTCACCCCACCAGCCCCTCTACCTGCTGGACGGGCAGCAGCGGCTTACCTCGCTCGCTTGGGTTTTCTGTCCCGAATCCAAAGCTGACGGTCGGCGCATCGACCTTCGCTTCGACGTGCGTACCGAGGAATTTGTCAATCCGAGCGCGGTGCAGTGCAAGGACCCTCTCCTGATCCCCGTGTCCTTGATTCTTCAAGAGAACATCCAGTTCTACGAGGTTCTCGTGGACGCTGGAGTGGAGATGGCACACCCCGAGTTCAGGCTCTGGACATCCCGGCTCCAGAGGGTCCATGGCATTCGCAAGCATCAGGTCGCAGTGATCACGTACGACTCCGATGACTACGAAGAGGTCGCCGAAGTATTCGCCCGCCTCAACAAGGGTGGGCGTCGGCTGTCCAAGGGCGACCTGGTGTACAGTGCCATCGCTGCCCGCTGGGCAGACGGATTGCAGACCATGGACGCATTCCATGACAAGCTGAAGGACAGCGGCTTCGCTTTGGACCGAGAGGCTGTTCTTCGCCTTATGAGCTTATTGGCGGGTACGGGAGCCCACCATATCAAGCTCATCGGAGCCGCTATGGATGAGGCGGCGCTGGAAGAGGCCTGGCGGACCACGGAGGCGGCCCTGCGGTACGCCATCGACTTCCTGCGCACCGAGTGCGGAATACCTCGGTCTGAGATCCTGACCTCGCCGAACGTGATGGTGGTTCCCGCCCTGCTGCTGCACCATCGCCAGGGGAAACTACGTCCAGGAGAGTCAGCGCTGTTGCGCCGCTGGGTCTACACCGCAATGGCCTTCAGCCACTACTCACTGCAGGTCGAGGGCAAGCTCGACGCCGAAGCCCGGCTGGTGAAAAGCCGAGTCGGTGAGGAATTGTTCACCGAGCTCATCCGCCGGGCATCTGGTCCCCGCTCCGTTGACAGCCCGATCCAGCCGCGGGATTTGGAACAGAAGTATTCCACTCACGCTTTCTTCCGTCTGCTGTACATCGCCGCCTTGCAGAGGAAGGTCAAGGACTGGGCGACCAATATGGCCATCAACGACAGGCCCATGGTGTCCGGTTCCAGGATTGAGTACCATCACGTGTTCCCGCGGGCCCGCGTACAGAGTGGATACCCCAAGGAGGAGTGGAATAGCCTGGCCAATCTGGCTTTCGTCACCGGCCAGACCAACAAGATGATCTCCTCGAAGCTTCCTGCTGAGTACATGGTCGATATCGCGCCCGCCCGCCTGGTCGAGCAATGGATCCCCGACGATCTGAGACTTCGCTCGTTGGACCGTTTTCCCGAATTTCTTGACGCACGCCGTCACCTTCTCGCCAACGTGCTCAATAAACTGCTTGGACTTCCCGAGTACGAGGGGCAGGTCAGGCATGACGACATCGACGAACCACCGGCAGACGATGAGGTGATCGCTGAGGAGAGCATTGCCCCCAGCCCTGTTTCGGGTGCAGCCGGCACGGACACATCGGAGAGTGGTTTCGAGGTGCAGGCAATCTACGAGGGCCAGCGGATCGTCGGCCGCTACGACGCCTTTACCCACGCGCTCACGGTCATGTCCGGCCGCGCCCGGGGCGTGTACGGATCACCGAGCGGAGCGGCGGTCGCGGTGGTGAAATCCATCAACCCCGACGTCGATCCCAATCGCAACGGCTGGTTGTTCTGGACGGTCACCGCCACAGGGGCACTGCTGCACAGCCTCCGTTGACCGCTCGGTTGTCAGCCGGTGGCGCCGGCTGCCGCCGCGCTCAGCCGTTGAAGGCCCTGCCGAGCCGGTGGGCCGCTTCCGCCAGGACCTCGGGGGGTTTGCCGAAGGCGAAGCGGACCTGGGTGCGGCCGGCGGTGGGGTGGTCGTAGAAGACGGAGTTGGGGACGGCGACGACGCCGCACCTCTCCGGTAGTGCGCGGCAGAAAGTGAGGGCGTCCTCGCCCGGGGCGAGTTCGGCGATGTCGGTGGTGACGAAGTAGGTGCCCTGGGGCTGGTGGACGATGAAGCCTGCGCCGTGCAAGCCCGCGGCCAGCAGGTCGCGTTTGGCCTGGAGGCCGGTGCGGAATGCCTCGTAGTGCGTGTCGGGGAGCGCGAGTGCCTCGGCGACGGCGTACTGGAAGGGGCCGGACGCCACGTAGGTGAGGAACTGCTTGGTCGTGCGGACCGCGGCCACCAGTTCGCGCGACCCCGTCACCCAGGCCACTCCTCGTTCACACACTCATTCGGATGAACACTCGCTGGGCCGTCCACTGAGGTGCAGGATCGATCTAAACTGCCACCGTGAGTGCCGCATTCGACTACGAGGACATGCATCACCTGGTGGACCGGCTCACGCCGACCCAGGTGCGCCGCCTACGCTTGCTCGTCACGCAGGACGAGGAGCTGTCGCAGGTGGCTCGGTCGCTGCCTGCAGCTGACATGGATGAGGCCGAGGTTCCCGCCCCGCCCGGACTGCTGGCTTTGATCGGTAGTGTCAACGGCCCGGAGGATCTGGCCGACACCCCCGAGGACCGCGAGCCCACCTCCTTCGCTGGGACCGCAAAGAGCCTCTTCCGGAAGCACAAGACGAAGATCGCCGTGGCTGTCATCGGCGCCGTGGGCCTGGCAGCTGTGGTCGTCCGTCTTGCTGAGGGGCAAGACGCAGCGGAATTCGAGGACACCGAGCCATCCCCTGGTCCTGAAGACGTGGACCGTGGGAAACGCAAGTCCCCTGCTGGGCACGAAGTAGTCGCGTCCCTGGTGAAGCTCGTCGCCGATCAGCAGGCCAGCGCGGAGCGCAGGGAGGCGTACAAGGAAGAAACGGGCGAAGACCTTCCCCCTGGTACCACCTATCGCTCAAAGCATCGGCGGGGCGACTTCGGGGAGGACGAAACTCCTGGCGAAGCCGCAGCGTAAGCACGACGGGCGACAATCTTTCGTCAGTCGTTCTTGTACGAAGCGGGGACACAGACGTCGGGAGCCATGGTCGAGTAGCCCATGGAGGGATGCTCTGCATGGCGGTCGCCGCAGCGTGAGCATGTGAAGCCGAGATCGTCAGACATGGCGGGAGCCTAACGACCGCCCCGCTCCGATGGCTGACGTAAGGCGCCGGCACCACCAGGGCTCAGTTGTCGGTGGCCACTGCGAGGATTCCCGGAATGCTACGCGAGGAGATGACGTGGGCACCTGGGACATAGGCCCCTTCGACAACGACACCGCCGCGGACTTCGCCGGCGACCTGGACGAGGCGGCGCTGGAGGAGCGCGAGCCCATGATCCGCAGAGTCCTCAAGCGCGCTGCCGATGTCACGGATTTCCTGGAGACCCCTGACGCCGAGCGAGCCGTTGCCGCAGCAGCCTTGGTCGTCGCGCAGCAGCCGGGCGGCCGACCCGCGTGTTCGAACTACGGTCCGTCGGAGCCGCTGCCAGAGCTTTCGGCTGACCTCCGGACGCTCGCTGTCGAAGCCCTGGACCAGGTGGTGGCTGAGTCGTCGGAAGTCGCCGAGCTGTGGGACGACGTTGCGGATGGGCGGAAATGGCGCCAGGACATCACCCGCCTCCGTGGTGTCCTCGACCCTCCGGTACCGCCGCAAGAAGAGGCCCTTTTCGGGATCTGACCGGTGACGTATACCCACGGACCGTGGGAGGTGGGCCACGATCGGCTCCCGGCCTGGCCCGGGTTTGAGGAGCGGCACGCTGAGTAATTCGCTGGGGACGGTGATCGCACCTGGCTACTCTCCGAGCCATGAGCGGACCCGTGTTGGTGATCGAATTGGCTGAGGCCCCCTCGCGCGCGGCGATCCTGCGAGTCCACGAGTTCCTGGTCCGCTCGTCGGTGCGTTGCGAGGAGGCGCGGCTCGGCGAGTACGACGTGCATATCGATGCGGAGCGCCTCGGTGTCACGGACACCTGGGGCGAAGACGGACGACGCCCTGTCCTGGTCTCTCTCATGGGACCCGGCGTCGGCGACGAGGCTGTCTTCGAGGCCGAGCATGCGGACGAGGTCGACCAGGAACCCCTCATCGGGTTCGCCCCGACCCATGCCGTCGACATCGTCGCGTTCTGCAACAGCCCGGTCGACCACGTCGTGACGGCTCTGCTGACCGCCGCAGTCATGGACTTGATCGGTGGCATCGCCAACGTCGAACTACGAGAGGACCAGGTACCCATCGTGGCCGGCCTTCCGGGCATCGTCGCGACGGTGACCGATCCGTGGCTCGCCGCGTACGGCTCAGCCGACTTCCTCAGGGCTTGGGTAAAGCAGCCTGGCTTCCGACTCCTGAAGTAGCCGGGAACGAGCGCTGCCTGGATCCCGGTGCGGTAATCGGAAAGAGGCCGACCCCACGCAGGAAGGGGATGGGGCCGACCGGATTTGAACCGGCGTCCTCCCACATGCGGTGAAGGCGCGACAGCCACTGCGCTACGAGCCCCATCCCTCTCTCGATCATACGAACCACGTGCCCTCCGACGCTTCGGAATTATCCGAGCGTGACGGTGGATCGCTTACGCCCAGTTTGCTGGGGCTGACCTGAGCTGCCGAACGGGAAGCCAAGCCCGTCAGCGCAGCGCCATCGGCTTCTATCACGGTTTCCCGGACCCACCCAGTCCAGGGTCGCGTGGCACTGTCAGCTCCGGTGCGCGAGCCGGACCTGGGTTTCGCGTGCAACGGCGCTGTCCGATGGCAGGCCAGGGAGCGTGAGATCGATGGGAGAGACGGTGGAGTCATGGAGAGGACTGACCCTGAACGCGGTGTTCCGGTCCGCTGTATAGCCCGGAAAGTACCGTCAGGCAAAACGCGTTTTCTGCGGATCATTGTTGTCATCCGCCGTACGGAGTTCGCCAGACCTCCGGCCGACGGCCGCCCGGCCCAGTGGTGTTGGAGCACCATCCGCCGGAGCGCATGACGACCGCCCGCCCGTTCAACCCCACGGCACACGACCTGCCAGCCTCGTGCCGTTCCGAGGACATACCTATGCCCGAACCCCAGCCGCGGCCTGCCGCGATACAGCCCGCTGCTTCCGACTGCCTTCCGGTTACGGACAAGGCCCGGGAGGCCGCGCTGCAACGTGTCTGCGCCGGCTTCGTCACGACGATCAGTCCGCGCAGCGCCGCCCGGCTCGCTGACCTGCTCTCCAGCACGACCTACGTCCAGGCAGCTTGACCCGGGGCCTGAACACGGGAGCGGCCCTTGGTGTTGGAGCACCAAGGGCCGAGAGGGCTCCCGGACGACCGCCCAAACGATCTACCCGGCGCCGCTGGCCTGCCAGCCGATGCGGCGCCCGAGTGGGGAAGCACTATGAACCAGCCTACGTCCCGACCGCCGCGTGCCACGCCCTCGCGCTCTCCTTGCCCCAAGCGGCCGACGCTCTCCGGACTTCCCATCCACTCCCACCGTGATCGCGCTTCTGATCACGCCCTTCCACTGGCCCTTTCCTGCGCCTGCGTCCGGTGTGGGCGGCAGCTGTGCCTGGCAAATCGGCACCGTCTGATGCGTGATCAATTGTTTTCGCGAACAGGGCGATTGGGCCTGCTTTGCGTGGTACGTTCTGTCATCGAAGAACTCAATAAGGTGACCCCGGCAGCGCGCCAACGCTCCGGGGTCCGGCACAAGGAGATTGCGCTCCTCATGCAGATTCATCGTAGCCGCCACAGGCGCGGCTTCACCGTCCTGCCCAACACGCTGCTGCAAGACCGGCGGCTGTCCTATACCGCCCGCGGGCTGCTGGCCGACCTCCTCTCCCGTCCCGACGGCTGGTCGGAGGACGGCAGGCGGATGGCCGACACCAGCCCGCAGGGCCGCCACGCCGTTGCGAAGGCACTGCGGGAACTGACCGCGCTCGGCTACTACAGGGTCGACCGGGTCCGGCGCGGCGACGGGACGTTCGTCAGTGAGGCCCACGTCTACGACACCCCGCACACCGCTCCGGGTCTCACCCGTCCGGGATCCGGTTCGGCGGCAGCCGATGACCATGGCACCAACCCCATAAAGGACCGTGGGAAAGAACCCACCCTCCCCGCGCAGCGGTCGAACGCCGCCCAGGCGGGCGGTGACCGCACTGGCACCGGGGAGGTCGGGCGGCCGAAGCCCCCGGCAACCGATCCCGCTGCGGACAGCCCCACCGGTGAGGCAGTCGCCACGCTGTTCCGGGTACTCCGACCTGAGCCGCGCCTGCGGCTCGGCACGGTCGAGGCCCTCGCCCTGGCACCCCTGGTGAGCACGTGGCTGGAGCGGGGATACGGCCACCGCGACCTGTCCGATGCCCTCCTGGGCGGGCTGCCCGCCCAGGTCCACAGCGCCGCAGCGATCCTCCGCGACCGCCTGACCCGCAAGCTCCCCCCGGCACCCGAGCCGGTCGTCCCGGCCAAGCCGCGCTGGTCGGGGGAGTGCGGCACATGCGCCCGCCCGATCCCGCACGAGGGGATCTGCCGCGCCTGCGCGGGCCTGGTCTCCCAGCCCGACGAGACCCCCGAACGGGCGAGCGTTGCAACCCGTGGCAGGGCCAGGGTCCGCGCCGCCCTGCAGGCCGACGCGGGTCGGCTCCCGGCCAGAGCCTGACCCCCCGCCACGCAGCGCCGTACGCCCGCCTGAGGGCCACGGTCCCGCGCCGGCTTCTGCCGCCGCCCCCTCCCATCCGCGCTGACGCGCCC
>NZ_JAJSYW010000066.1:0-31510 GCF_036815005.1 Streptomyces sp. IBSBF 2435
GGGCAGGGCCCGGCGGCGGGACGAGGAGGAACTGGCTGATCGTGCGGTGCGGGCCGAGGACGGCGGGGCCGTCCCAGCCGGGCGCGGCGCCGGAGCCGGCGGCGAGGGACTGGTCGAGCAGCGTACGCCCGTCGTGGTCGACGGTGAGCCGGGTCGTGAGGTGCCCGGACGGCTCGGCGTGCCGGCCGAGGACGAGTTCCTCCCGCAGCAGCAGCCGCGCACCGGCGGCGAGCCGCACCCGCGTGGTCATCCGCAGGTCGCTGCCCCGCGCGGCGATCACCGGCTCGGGCAGCCAGTGCAGTTCCGCGTCCTCGCCGACGGTCAGCAGGACGTCGTAGAAGGCCGGGCGGCCCTCGCGGTCGGGCAGCGAGACGGTCGCGGCAGCCGAGTCGACGGTGAGCCGGCCGCCCGCGGCCACCTCGACCTCGATACGCAGCCGGTCGCCGCCGAGCGGCGCGCTCATCGCGCCGACCACGGTGACGCGGGCCCAGCCGTCGCGGGGCGCGCGGGTCCTGCGCAGGGCGAGCGGCCCGGCGCTTGCGAGCAGCGGCAGTACGGTGCCGCGGGCGCCGTCGCGGACGGCCCGGATACGGGCGGCGGCGGTGACGGTCATGCGGTCCAGGCCGTCAGCCGCTCACCGATCCACGCGGCGACCGGCGCGATCCCGTCGCCGCGGGTCACGGAGGTGAACACCACGGGCAGCGGCCCGCGTTGGGCGGCGGCGTCGCGGGCCATCCGGTCCAGGTCGGCGCCGACGTACGGTGCGAGGTCGGTCTTGTTGACGACCAGAAGGTCGGCGGTGGTGACCCCGGGGCCGCCCTTGCGGGGGATGTCGTCGCCGCCCGCCACGTCGATCACGAAGATCTGCGCGTCGACCAGGCCTTTGGAGAAGGTCGCGGTGAGGTTGTCGCCGCCGGATTCGACGAGCACCAGATCGAGCGGCCCGACGGCTTCCTCCAGGTCCTCGACGGCTTCCAGGTTCGCCGAGATGTCGTCGCGGATCGCGGTGTGCGGGCAGGCACCGGTCTCGACGCCGATGATCCGCTCGGGCGGCAGCACGGCGCTGCGCAGCAGGAATTCGGCGTCCTCACGGGTGTAGATGTCGTTGGTGACCACCCCGATGGCGAGCCGGTCGCGCAGGACCCGGCACAGTGCCGCGACGGTGGCGGTCTTGCCGGAGCCGACGGGGCCGCCGAGTCCGATCCGCAGGGCCCGGCGGCGGCCGTCGGGGCGTACGGCGGAGGAGGAGTGCGCGTAGCGCTCGGGGAAGACCTCGGCGTGGTCACGGTGCATGCTGGGCTCCGTTGGTCATGAGGCGAACAGCCGGACCGGCCAGGCCGCGTGGTCCTCCGCGCTGATGTCGAGCAGCGGGGCGGAGGCGGCGGGCAGGGCGGTGAGGCCGTGGGTGCGGGCGCGGGCGGCGGCGTCGGCGGCGGCGCGCGCGGTGGTGTCGATCTGCGGGGCGAGCCGGGCCAGGACGGCGGCGGCGTGGAAGGGGTCGAGGCTGAGCAGCCGGACCGCCGCGGTGGCGGGGCCGGCGGCGGATTCGTAGGCGGCCGCATAGGCGGCGTCCAGCGGGCGCAGTCCTGCCGCCCGCGCGGTCAGGCCGAGGACGACCGGCTGGTGGGCGCCGCGCGGGCGGGCCGCGGCGAGCCGGTCGAGTTCGGCAGACGGCCAGGTGGCGCGGGCCGCCCGGACGAGCTGGCGGCCGAGCCGCCGGGAGACCGAGCGCAGGGCGGCCGAGGGCGTCCGGGCGTCCGCGGCGTCGTCGAGCGCGAGCGGGTCGAGCCCAGCGGTCGCCGCCGCGGCCAGTGCGGCGGCGACCAGTCCTGCGGTGTGCAGCCGCCCGCGGCAGAAGTCCGCGAGTCCTGCCGCGTCACGGACCCGCCCGTCGGCGACCGCCGCCTCGGCGCCGCCGGAGTGCGCGTGCCCGCCGGCCGGGAAGCGCCCGTCGGACAGCAGCAGCAGCGCCGCGAGCGCACCGGTGCCGGAGGCCGCGTCCCGGGCGGTGCCGTCGTCGTCGGTCATCGTCGGCCTCAGAAGAGGAAGTACCGCTGGGCCATGGGCAGTTCGGCGACCGGCGCCGGCTCCACGACCTCGCCGTCGATGCGTACGGTGAAGGTGTCGGGGTCGACCCTGACCTCCGGCAGCGCCGTGTTCTCGCGCATGTCGGCCTTGGTGATCCGCCGGGTGTCGCCGGCGGCGGTGAACTGCTTGCCCAGGCCCAGGCGTTCCGGCAGGCCGTCGTCGAGGGCCGCCCGGGTGACGAAGTTGACGGAGTTGCCCGCGGGTGCGGCGCCGACACCGCCGAACATCGGCCGGGGCAGCACGGGCTGCGGGGTGGGGATGGACGCGTTGGCGTCGCCCATCTGGGCGTAGGCGATCTGCCCCGCCTTGATGACCAGTTGCGGCTTGACGCCGAAGAACGCCGGTTCCCACAGCACGAGATCGGCGAGCTTGCCCGCTTCCACCGAGCCGATCTCGTGGTCGAGGCCCTGGGCGACCGCCGGGTTGATGGTGTATTTCGCGATGTAGCGCCGCGCCCGGTGGTTGTCGGCGGCGCCGTCGCCGGGCAGCGCGCCGCGGCGGCGCTTCATCACGTGCGCGGTCTGCCAGGTGCGCAGCGCGACCTCTCCGATCCGGCCCATGGCCTGCGAGTCGGAGCTGATGATGCTGATCGCGCCGAGGTCGTGCAGGACGTCCTCCGCGGCGATGGTGGACGGGCGGATACGGGACTCGGCGAAGGCGAGGTCCTCCGGCACCGCCGGGTTGAGGTGGTGGCAGACCATCAGCATGTCGAGGTGCTCCTCGACGGTGTTGACGGTGTGCGGCCGGGTCGGGTTGGTGGACGACGGCAGCACGTTGGGGTGCGAGACGACGCTGATGATGTCGGGCGCGTGCCCGCCGCCCGCGCCTTCGGTGTGGTAGGCGTGCACACCGCGGCCCGCGATGGCGGCGAGGGTGTCCTCGACGAATCCGGCCTCGTTCAAGGTGTCGGTGTGCAGGGCGAGTTGCGCCCCGGTCTGCTCGCACACCCCCAGGCACGCGTCGATCGCGGCGGGGGTCGCGCCCCAGTCCTCGTGGATCTTGAAGCCGAGCGCCCCGGCCCGCAACTGGGCGTGCAGCGACGCCGGGTTGACGGTGTTGCCCTTGCCGAGCAGCCCGACGTTGACCGGGTACGCCTCAAGGGCCGCGAACATCCGCGCCAGGTGCCAGCCGCCGGGGGTCACGGTGGTCGCCTTGGTGCCCTCGGCGGGACCCGTGCCGCCACCGAGCACGGTGGTCACGCCGGACGCCAGGGCCTCGTTCATCAGGGTCGGCGAGATGAAGTGCACATGGGCGTCGATGGTGCCGGCGGTGAGGATCTTCCCGTTGCCCGCGATGATCTCGGTCTCCGGGCCGATGACCAGGTCCGGGTGGACGCCGTCCATGGTTTCGGGGTTGCCTGCCTTGCCCAGCGCGGTGATCCGGCCGTCGCGCAGGCCGACGTCGGCCTTGACGACACCCCAGTGGTCGAGGACCACCGCCCCGGTGACCACCGTGTCGGGCGCGCCCTCGGCGCGGGTGGCGCGGCTCTGGCCCATGGACTCGCGGATGACCTTGCCGCCGCCGAATACGGCTTCGTCGCCGGCCAGTCCCGGGCCGCCGGCGAGGTCGCGTTCGACCTCGATCAGCAGGTCGGTGTCGGCCAGCCGGATCCGGTCGCCGGTGGTGGGGCCGTAGAGGTCGGCGTAGACCGGCCGGCTCAGCTCAGCCATCGAGTGCTCCCGCGGTCTCGGCGCGCAGGCCCGCGACCACCCGGGCGCCGGCGATCGGCACCAGCTCGACCTCGGCGGGGATGCCGGGCTCGAAGCGGACGGCGGTGCCCGCGGCGATGTTCAGCCGCAGGCCGCGGGCGGCGGCGCGGTCGAAGCTCAGCCCGGGGTTGGCCTCGGCGAAGTGGTAGTGGGAGCCGACCTGCACCGGGCGGTCGGCGGTGTTGAGCACCGCGAGCCGGGTCACCGGAGCGCCGCTGTTGAGTACGACCGGTGTGTCGGCGTGGACGATTTCTCCGGGAATCATGCCGCCCCCTCAGACGATCGGCTCATGGACGGTGACGAGCTTGGTGCCGTCGGGAAAGGTCGCCTCGACCTGGACGTCGTGGATCATCTCGGGGATGCCGTCCATGACGTCGTCGCGGGTCAGGACGCCGCGGCCGGACTCCATGAGTTCGGCGACGCTGCGTCCGTCACGGGCGCCCTCCAGGATGTGGGCGGTGATCAGCGCGACGGCCTCGGGGTGGTTCAGCCGCAGCCCGCGGGCGCGCCGCCGCTCGGCCACATCGGCCGCGACATGGATGAGCAGGCGTTCCTGCTCATGGGGGGTCAACCGCACAGCCGCACCTCACAGTCTCAGGCCAGGTCCGCGAGATTAGTTCGGCGGCGTTTCGGTCGCGTTAACGGCTGTTACGGGCGTCGGTCGCCGGCGGCGGGGCCGCGGTGCTCGGCGGCGATGCCGAACCTGCCGCGTTCGCCCGTGGCGGACGGCCGGGAGCCGACGGCGGAGACCGTACTGATCACCTGCTCCTCCGGCCGCTCGTCGAGTTCACGCAGTCGTTGCAGGTCAGCGGCGGACACCAGGGCGACGAGCGGCTTGCCGTGCCGGGTCAGCACCACCTGCTCACCGCCGTAGACCACGCGGTTGATGAGGTCGGCGAGCTGCGCACGCGCTTGTGTCACCGGGACGTCGTAGGTCATGCTCCCCATCATAACGAGATGTACGTCCTGTACATTTTGAACAAGGAGGTGCTTGCCGTGTTCCGACCCACCGTCCGCTACGTGCTGCCGGAGTTCACCGAGCGCAGCAGTAGCGGCGTGCGCACCATGGACCCCTACTCCAAGCTGCTCCAGGAGCGGATCGTCTTCCTGGGCACCCAGATCGACGACACCTCGGCCAATGACGTGATGGCCCAGCTCATCCACCTGGAGAGCGCTTCCCCCGACCAGGACATCCACCTGTACGTCAACTCGCCCGGCGGTTCCTTCTCCGCGATGACCGCGATCTACGACACGATGCAGTTCGTCACCTGCGACGTCGCCACGGTCTGCATCGGGCAGGCGGCGTCGGCCGCCGCGGTGCTGCTGGCGGCCGGCGCGCCGGGCAAGCGCATGATCACCCCGGGGGCGCGGATCCTGGTCCACCAGCCGTCTCTGGGCGACGTGGTGCAGGGCGACATCTCGGACCTGGAGATCCAGGCCGACGAACTGCTGCGCGTCCGCGAGCAGCTGGAGACGCTGCTGGCGCGGCACACCGGCCAGGACATCGACCGGATCCGTACCGACATCGAGCGGGACAAGGTCTTCGACGCCGAGTCCGCCGTGGCCTACGGCCTGGTGGACCGGACGACCAGCAGCCGCAAGTCCAACGGCCCCTCCTACGGCCTGCGGTGAGGCCCGGTGGTGCCGGAACTGCCGCCGCTGCCGGCGCTGACCCGATCCGAGGGCGAGCTGATCGACAGCTATCTGGAGGTCGTTGACCTGCTCGGCCGGATCAACCCGTCGCGCAGCACCGACACCTACGCGGCGCTGCGGGCCGCCCAGGCGCTGGTCGGCCGGGCGATGGCGCTGCGGGAAGCGCTGACGGTGATGCATATGCGCGGCGAGACGGACCTGCACCACGCCACGCTGGGGCGGGCGCTGCGGGTGCTGGACGGGGAGCGCCGGTCCTCGCTCGTCGCGGTGCGGCCCGAGCCGGGTCCGCCGGCGGACTGAGCCGGCCGGGCGGACCCGGCTCGGGGCGAGGGTTGCCCGGAGGCGGACCGGATGGTCGGGCGGTGGGCAGCGACCGTGACTCAGCGGCGCGGCCGACCCCGGTCGGCCGAACCTCGGCTCAGCCCTTTGGCGGATCGGCGAGTCGGCGCGGAAAGGTGGTGCGGTTGCGCGCCCGTTTGCCACCGGCCGGCAAGCGCGCAGGTCACACGGCCCGGCGAAATCGGCTTCCACCCGGGAGGCCCAGCGCCGCCACCCGGACGGCGGCACTGTGAGGAGACTCACATCGGGCGTTTCCCGGCCGGTGGCGGCGTGCGGTGTGCGTCACGATCCGTGGTGACGACAAGCCCCCGCCGCCGTGGCGGGGCGGTCCGCACGGAAGCCGAATCCTGCCGGCGTGCGGATGCCAGGTCGACACGAGCGCAGCGGCGGGAGCGGAGGACCCAGGCACGACGGGACCGGCCCTGAGCATATGAGGGCGGCCCCTTGGGGTGAAGCCGCTGTATGCGGCCGGGCATCTTCGCCTGCTCGAACCCGACAGGTCATCCTTCGCAGGCTGACGACGAAGGGTTGCGCATGACCGCGCCTAACGGACTGTCCGTGCGGCTGTCCCGGATCGGGGCCGCGTCCGTTCTGACCGCCGCGGCCGTCGCCGTACCGACGCTGCTGCCCGGCGCCGCACAGCAGGCGGGAGCCGCCACGCTGGCCGCGAAGGCGCTCGGCGTGGCGGCCTCGAAGAAGGGCTCGCCCTACCAGTGGGGCGCCACCGGCCCGAGCCGCTTCGACTGCTCGGGCCTGACGCTGTACTCGTTCAAGCAGGCCGGCAGGAAGCTGCCGCGCACCGCCGCGGCGCAGTACGGCAGCACCACCCACATCTCGGCGTCCGCCCGGCGCGTGGGCGACCTGGTGTTCTTCCACGCCGGCTCGTCCAGCTCCTCGGTCTACCACGTCGGGATCTACGCTGGCAGCGGCAGGATCTGGCACGCCCCGAAGACCGGCGCGCGGGTCCGCCTGGAGCACATCTGGACCCGCAGCGTGTGGTACGGCCGCGTATGACCCACCCGCCGGCACCCGGGTCCCCGCCGACCGCTCGCCCGCTCACCCGGGGCCGGTGCCGCCGTCAGGGCCGGCGGAAGCCCCCGGGTGAGCGGCGGGCAGCGGCACCAGGGCGCGGCGCGCCCCGGCCGCCCCCGGCCCGACAGAGGACGCCGGAGGCCGCCGGCGGGCAGCGGCACCCTGAGCGTCGCCCGGCCGGGCCGCGCCGGCGGCCCGGACCCGACCTGCGGAACTGACAACGGACGCCGCAGGCCGCGGTCGGGAGCGCCGCCCGACGCGTCGTACGGCCTGGCGGACGGCCACGCCAGCGTCCGGGGACCGAACTCCGGAGCTGGCAACCGGACGGCCGGTCATACCGTCGCGGGCGGACCCAGCCGCGCGTGACGCGCCAGGTGGCCACCGCGCCGGACGCCGCGGCGACGGCGAGCCGCACCGCGATGCCGGTGAAGGTGCCCCCGGTGTCGCCGGACGCGGCATGGCGCGGTGCCTGGGCGGCCCGGTATCCCGGTGAGGCGGGAGGCCACCGTACCCGGTGCGGGAGGGTGGCGAACGGGGCCGGTTCGGGCCCGGCGGCCTCGACCCGCGCGGGCGGCGCGGGCGGCGCGCTGCCCGGACATGCCGCGCCGACCGCGCACCTGGACCGGCCGGTCGACTGGGACGCCGAATTCACCGCGAACCCGGCGGATCTGGAGGCCGTGGCCGGCGCCGCGGCGGCGAACGGGACGGTGCACGGGGCCGCTCAGCGCGGCTGACCTGCGCGCCGCCCGCCCGATCGACGGGAACGCACAGGTCAAGACTTTGGAGAGCGCTCTCCCGGGGGGTCTGAGAGAACCCGCCCGGGAGAGCGCTCCGGGCGGGTCAGTGGATGAGCTGGTAGTTGCTGTCGAGGACGGCGCCCTTGGCCGGCTGGGACTGGTCGTAGCCGTGGGGGTCGCACTGGAGGCCGCCGTTGATGCAGTGCGTGACCATGGCGGACTGGGTGGCGGTGTCCCAGTCGGCGAAGAAGTCGTAGTGGAAGGAGAAGCCCGCGCCGCTGGCCAGGCGTATCTGCGACATGTCGCCGTTGACGGGCCAGGCCATCTTGAACTCGATCATCGGCAGCGCGACCGGGTGGTCGGCCGGGCACGCGTTGATGTTCGCGCCCGTCGCGATCGGGTAGGCCATGTGGCTCTTGTGGTCGGGGGTGTCCAGGTGGATGCCGTCCCAGCAGCTGGGCGCCTGGAGACGGATGTTCAGCTGCGTGTCAGGGGTGGTCGGGCAGCTCGCGGGGAAGTTCCAGTTGTGGTAGCTCTGACCGCACTCCCAGCCCTCGACGGTTCCCTTGAGGTTCTTGAACTCGTCCTGGGTCTGCACCGGGCTGCCGACCACGAACCGCAGCCCCTTGGGGAAGGGCCGCACCGAGGTGTAGTCGTTCACGGACGACTTGTAGTAGATCGTCTGCGGTCCGACCGGCAGGATCTTCTGGTCGCCCTTGAAGAGCGAGGGCATCCAGTACGCCGACTTGTCGCCCGGCGCCAGGCACGCCGTGCCGCCGGCCGCCTCCAGCGAGGCGGTGGTGGAGTTGGCGTTCGTGCTGGTGTTGCCCATGAAGGTGTGGTCGTGGGACTTGCCGGGCTGGCCCGGGTAGACGATCGGGTCGTCCGGGGCGGTGTGGTCCGGTGAGCACTTGGCCTGGAATTCGTGGAAGTACGCGTGCGGCGGGTCGTACGTCGAGGGCGTCACGCCGGTCACCGGCGGGTTGGCCATGATGTAGCCGTCGCCGTCCGGGTCGTCGCCCGACGTCTGGTTCGACACCGCCATACCCGGCATCTCCGCCATCGCGTTGACGGGCTGCTGGGCCGGCTTGGCGGCGGCGATGGTCGGTGTGCTCGCCGCCGCGTTCGCGGTGAGCGCGACACCGCCGATGCCCAGTCCGGTTGCGGCGAGTGACAGGGCGATCAGCAGCCCCGGGATCCTTCTGGTCCGCCGTGCCATGGAGACCTCCTGCTCGGTGTTGCCACATGGGGGGTCTGACGGCGCGTCGCGACGGTGGGTGCCGTGACGGCTCCGTCAGTTCGGGAGAGCGCTCTCCCGAGCACGGAATGTTCCGCTCCCAATAAGCACATGTCAACGATTGATGAACCGCCGGGGCGGGGACAAACCCCGCACACCGCCGCCGCGCGTCGCGCTGGCCTGCGGTGTCGTGGGCCTGTGGGAGGTTTGTGAAGGAAGCGGCAGGGGTGCCGGGTCAGTCGATCGCGCCGCCGGCGCCGTCGGAGCGCCACCGCACTCCGGGGGTGGCCTCCTCGGGCTCCTCGTACCAGCCCTCCTGGCGGCGCGGCCGGGGGATCTCGGCGCCTCTGCGCAGGATCCGCACATCGCGCAGGTGCCGGCCGAGCAGGGCGCCGCCGAAGACCACGAAGCCGACGCCGACCAGCCAGGTCACCACCGTCAGGACGGTGCCGACCGGCCCGTACGCGTCGCCGTTGCTGACCATCAGCTGCGCGAAGAAGAGCTGCGAGAAGACCCGCAGCCCGGCCAGCCCGAGCATGGTGAAGACCGCTCCCGGCAGCGCGGTGCGCACATCGATCTTGCCGCCGAGCAGGAAGCGCTGGCCCCAGGCGAAGAAGGCCACCCCGAGCCCGAAGGTGAGGGTGATCCTGGCGATGCCGCGCAGCGGGCCGCTGCCCATGGCGGCGGCGCTCTGCGACTCGCTGAACAGATACGCCGTCAGCACCGCGAGCCACACCGCCCGCCGCCAGTCCCGGTGCCAGGGCCCCGACGGCAGGTCCCAGATCTTGCGGTAGCCGGTCTCGACGCTCGCCACGAAGGTCAGCCCGAAGTAGGCGAGCGAGGCCAGGCTCCAGGCGCTGGTGGCGCTCAGCACGGTCCTGGGCGCGGCGAAGAGGGTCCGCACGCTGTGCGAGCCGTCCGCGTCCAGCCCCATGCCGTCCACGACCCATTGCGCGAACCCGGGTCTGTGCTCCCACGGCGTGGCCGCCGCGACCACCACGAGCAGCGGCATCAGCGTCACGAAACCCAGGGCCGCGAAACCCATCGAACGGTGCATCAGTTCGATGTGTGTGGCCTGCTTCCACAACCGCCCGGCCGCGGACCGCTTCCAGGCGCTCATCAGCCCGGCCATGGCACCACCTTCCCCCAGCGTCACCGCTGTGGATACCGGCCGAGGTCCCTCCGGCGCAACTCGGCCGCCGCGGCTACCCCTTACGCCCCCATTCGGGCGCCCGCCACCGGACCTGACGCCCCGAATCCCCCAGACCCGCCCCGGGGGCCGCCGTCCGACTTCGCCGTCACTGTCAGGCCGAACCGGTCGAAGCTCGGTTGGCCCTGAGCTTCCCACCACCGATAGGCGGTCTCGACTTCTTCCCACAACCTCCGTGGCCCGGCCTGTACGACCTCGGACTCAGCGCGGCCCTCCGCGTAGTCCACTGTCGCCCACGACGTGACGTCCGTATCGCGGAGCCAGAGTGTGTAGGAGCCGTCCCCGTATGTCTCGGCCCAGGGGAAGGCGTCGGGGACCTGGACGCCGATGGCGAACATCACCTGCCAGTCCCCGACCGCTTCCGGGGACAGCTCCGTGCTGGTGACAACTCCGTCCGCGGGCCAATCCTGGCCGTTCAAGTACGCGCGGACGTGACGTCGTCGGGCGCGCTGATCGCGCATCCGCATAAAGGCCGATGAGCTGAGGAAATGGCCGCACGGCGCCTGAGCGCCGGCCGCCAGGCCCTGCTCACTCTCGTCCACCTCCGTAACGGCCACCCGTACGCCCAGCTCGCCGCCGGGTTCGGCATCGGGACCACGACGGCATACCGCTACGTCACCGAGGCCGTGGACCTCCTGGCAGCCCTCGCACCCGCCCTGGCCGATGCCGTCCGCACCGCTTCGATGAAGGCGTTCGTCCTCCTTGACGGCACGCTCCTGCCCATCGACCGCATCGCCGCGGACCGGCCCTTCTGCTCGGGGAAGCACAAGAGGCACGGCATGAACGTGCAGGTCCTCACCGATCCGCTCGGCCGACTGCTGTGGGCCTCACCGGCCCTGCCCGGCGCCGTCCACGACGTACGCGCAGTCCGCGAACACGGCATCATCGACGCCCTCGCCCAGGCGGACATCCCCTGCTGGGCCGACAAGGGCTACCGAGGCGCCGGCGGAACCGTCCGCATCCCCTGCTGGGGGCGATGGGATTCCCCCTCCGCCGGTCAGCAGGCGGTGAACCGGTCCCACGCGAAGGTCCGCGCACTCCTCGAGCAGGCCATGGCGACCCTCAAGAACTGGCGCCTCCTGCGCAAACTCCGATGCTCCACCACCCGGATCACAGCCTCGTCCAAGCCGTCCTCGCCCTGCATCTGGCCAGCTCAGACCGATGAGGGAAATGGCTCACTGACGGTTCCGGGTGGGGTGGCCGTGGTTGAGGGCGCCCGGCGTTCCGGACGCCCTCAACCACGGTCAGCGGGCTCCCCGTTGCTGTCGCCGGGGGGTCAGCTCAGTCCCGGCGCCCTGACGGGGATCGAGGTGAAGGTCGGCGACGGGGTCGGGTCGGTGAAGAAGTCGTTGCCCTTGTCGTCCACGACGACGAACGCCGGGAAGTCCTCGACCTCGATCTTCCACACCGCTTCCATGCCCAGTTCCGCGTATTCGAGGACGTCGACCTTCTTGATGCAGTCCTGGGCGAGCCGGGCCGCGGGGCCGCCGATCGAGCCGAGGTAGAAGCCGCCGTGGGTGGCGCACGCGTCGGTGACCTGCTGGGACCTGTTGCCCTTGGCGAGCATCACGAACGAGCCGCCCGCCGCCTGGAACTGCTCGACGTAGGCGTCCATCCGGCCGGCCGTGGTCGGGCCGAACGAGCCGGAGGCGTAGCCCTCGGGGGTCTTGGCGGGTCCCGCGTAGTAGACGGCGTGGTCGCGCAGGTACTGCGGCATCTCCTCGCCCGCGTCCAGCCGCTCCTTGATCTTCGCGTGCGCGATGTCGCGGGCGACGACCAGCGGGCCGGACAGCGACAGCCGGGTCTTGACCGGGTATTTGGTCAACTCGGCCCGGATCTCGGCCATCGGGCGGTTGAGGTCGATACGGACGACGTCCTCGTCCAGGTGCTCGTCGGTGGTCTCCGGCAGGAAGCGCGCCGGGTCGGTCTCCAGCTGTTCGAGGAAGACGCCCTCCGCGGTGATCTTCGCGAGCGCCTGCCGGTCGGCCGAGCAGGACACGGCAATGGCCACCGGGCAGGACGCGCCGTGCCGGGGGAGCCGCACGACCCGGACGTCGTGGCAGAAGTATTTGCCGCCGAACTGCGCCCCGATCCCGATGGTCTGGGTCAGCTCGAAGACCTTCTGCTCCAACTCCTTGTCCCGGAAGCCGTGTCCGGACGCCGAGCCCTCGGCGGGCAGTTCGTCCAAATAGTGCGCGGAGGCGTACTTGGCCGTCTTGAGGGCGAATTCGGCGCTGGTGCCGCCGACCACGATCGCCAGGTGGTACGGCGGGCACGCGGCCGTACCGAGCGAACGGATCTTCGCCTCAAGGAACTTCATCATGGAGGCCTCGTTCAGTACGGCCTTGGTCTCCTGGTAGAGGAAGGACTTGTTGGCGCTGCCGCCGCCCTTGGCCATGAAGAGGAATTTGTACGCGCCGCCGTCGGTGGCGTACAGCTCGATCTGGGCCGGCAGGTTGGAGCCGGTGTTCTTCTCGTCCCACATGGTCAGCGGCGCCATCTGCGAGTACCGCAGGTTGAGCTTGGTGTAGGCGTCGTAGATGCCGCGGGAGAGCGCTTCCTCGTCGCCGCCCGAGGTCAGCACCTGCTGGCCGCGCTTGCCCATGACGATGGCGGTGCCGGTGTCCTGGCACATCGGCAGCACGCCGGCCGCGGCGATGTTGGCGTTCTTGAGCAGGTCGAGCGCCACGAAGCGGTCGTTGGGGCTGGCCTGCGGGTCGTCCAGGATGCGGCGCAGCTGGGCGAGGTGGGTCGGGCGCAGATAGTGCGAGATGTCGTGCATCGCCTCGGCGGCGAGCAGGCGCAGCGCCTCCGGCTCGACGGTGAGGAAGGTGCGCCCCCCGGCCTCGAAGGTGCCGACCCCTTCCGCCGTGATCAGGCGGTAGGCGGTGGTGTCCTCGCCGAGAGGGAGCAGATCCGTATATTCGAACTCGGGCATAAGGGGCATTCCTCACTCGGCTGCGTCGTCGCTGAAGCCCGTCCAGCATACGAGCGCGCGGGCCGCCGTAGGGCTGTGAGGTAGCGCTCACCGCCCGGCCGACCCTGGTGTCCTGGCGCCCCGGACGGCCCGACCCCTAAGGGTCGGATAGGGGTCAGCTCCGGCCGCTTTCGGGGTAGTCGCGATCTATCGCGTCTGTGTACGGTGGGCCGGTGGATGAATCGCAGCTCCAAAAGCCCGCGCAGCAGCCCGTAGAGCCCGTGCGGCGCCCGGAGACGCCCGTCGCGGCCCCGTCCGCCGCTGCGCCCGCCACCTCCGAGCCCGGCGCCTCCGAGCCCGCCGCGGAGGCGGACCTGCGCGCCTCGGACGCCGACCGGGACCGGATCGCCGACATCCTGCGTGAGGCGCTGGCCGAGGGCCGGCTGGACTCTGCCGAGCACTCCGAGCGCCTCGACCGGGTCTACGCGGCCAAGACGCTCGGTGAGTTGCAGCCCCTGGTGCGCGACCTGCCGGTGGGGCGTACGGCGTCCCCGGCGCCCGCCCCCGCCTACCGCGGCCACGCGGGCGACGGCAGCGGCGAGAACCCCCACCTGGTCGGCATCCTCGGCGGCGCCGAGCGCAAGGGCCGCTGGCGCGTCGGGCACAAGATCACCGCGGTCGCGATCCTGGGCGGCGTCGAGATCGACCTGTCCGAGGCCACCTTCACCGCGCCGGAACTGGTCATCCACTGCACCGCCGTGATGGGCGGGGTCACCATCAAACTGCCGGAGAACGTGACACTGCGCGGCGGCGGTGTGATCGGCATCATGGGCGGCTCCGACATCAAGGCCTACGAGTCCACGGACCCCGGCGCCCCCGTGGTCCGGGTGGACGGGTTCGCCTTCTGGGGCGGCGTGGAGGCGAAGGCCAAGCGCGGCAAGAAGGTCAAGGACTGGACCCGCAAGCACCTCGGCAACTGACGCCGCCCGGCGCCCGGCCCACCCCGCGGGCGGGTGGCCGGAGCGCCCGACCCGGCGCACGCCGGCGCCCAACGCGACCGCCCCGCCGCCGGGTTCGGGGCGGTGCGTGCCCACCCGTGCAACCCCCCTGGGGCAGTTGGGAAGGCCGTGGCAGGGGTTAATTCGTGTGGCGTGTGTGCGCCACGAATGTTGCGTGTTCACGCCAACTGCAGGTCAGCGGGGGTATCGGTGTGTGACCGGACGTGAACACGGTGCGCATGAAGTCGCGCACAGCGGGTAGGGGAACTGGACACGCCGCCGCGCTGCCGCCGCCGCACGCTGCGCACGGGGAGCAGTCGGCGCGGGCCAGCGTGGCACACCACGAGCCGTCGTCAGGAGTTTCCCGTGCTTCAACCGATCGAGCCCGTCATGGACCCAGCCACTCCACCAGGTCATCCACGCGACTTGGGCGGGCCCTGGCACTCGGAGGCGGCATGCCGCAGCGACGAGGCGGGGCTGTTCTTCGCCCCGTCGAAGGAGCCCACCGCGGCCCGGCTGGCCCGTGAGGAGGCCGCCAAGCGGGTCTGCGCCCGCTGCCCGGTGATGCTCGAATGCCGCGAACACGCGCTGCTCCAACCGGAGCCGTACGGGGTGTGGGGCGGCATGACCGCCGCCGAGCGCCGGGTCGTGCTGGCCCGCAGACGCCGCCGCGAGGTCGAACTCCAGCGCCCCGCCGCTCAGATAGCCGTGGCGGGCTGACCACGGCGGCGCACATCCTGCCCGGGTGGCGGTGCGCCCGGGAGCGGCCCGGTCCGGGCAGGAGGTGCGGTGGCACGGTGCTGTGGGGACGCGGGTGCGGCGGACCGCCGCCGTCGGCCGCGGGCGAGGTCAGTGCGCCCGGTCGAAGTTGACCGCGCTGTACGCCCGCAGCTTGGACAGCCGGTGCTCGGAGTCGATCTGCCGGATGGTGCCGGACTTGGACCGCATCACCAGTGACGAGGTCGTCGCCGTCTCGCGCCGGTAGCGCACCCCGCGCAGCAGTTCGCCGTCGGTGACGCCGGTCGCCACGAAGAACACGTTGTCGCCGCTGACCAGGTCCTTGGTCTCCAGCACCCGGTCCAGGTCGTGTCCGGCGTCCAGTGCCCGCTGCTTCTCCGCGTCGTCCTTCGGCCACAGCCTGCCCTGGATCGTGCCGCCCAAGCAGGTGATGGCGCAGGCCGCGATGATTCCTTCGGGCGTACCGCCGATGCCGAGCAGCAGGTCGACGCCGGTCCCTTCGCGTACGGCCATGATCGCGCCGGCCACGTCGCCGTCCGCGATGAACTTGATCCGGGCGCCGGTCTCCCGGATCTCCCGGACGATGCCGTCGTGCCGCGGCCGGTCGAGCACCACGACCGTGACGTCCTCCGGCGCGCTGCCCTTGGCCTTGGCCACCCGGCGGACGTTGACCGACGGCGGGGCGGTGATGTCGACGTATTCAGCGGCTTCGGGGCCGGCGACCAGCTTGTCCATGTAGAAGACCGCCGACGGGTCGAACATCGTGCCGCGGTCGGCCACCGCGAGCACCGAGACGGCGTTCGGCATGCCCTTGGCGGTCAGCGTCGTGCCGTCCACCGGGTCCACGGCGACATCGCACTCCGCACCGGTGCCGTCGCCGATCCGCTCGCCGTTGAAGAGCATCGGCGCTTCGTCCTTCTCGCCTTCGCCGATCACCACGACGCCGTTCATCGACACGGTGTGCACCAGGGTCCGCATCGCCTTGACGGCGGCGCCGTCCGCACCGTTCTTGTCGCCGCGGCCGACCCACCGCGCGGCGGCCATCGCGGCGGCCTCGGTCACCCGGACCAACTCCAGGGCGAGGTTGCGGTCGGGTGCCTCGGGGCTCACTTCGAGCGCGGGGGGCAGATTCTGTTCGGTCATCGCAACGCACCTTTCTGTACGAGGACGGCCGGATATGAGGGTGCTGCGACCTTATCGGGTTCCCGCGAATATGAGCAGGATGCCTGTCACATGAGCGGACCGCCGTCGGGCGTACGACCGGACCGCCGCCCGCCACGTGAGCGGACCGGCGCCGCGTACGGGCGGTCGGGGACCCTCGGTCGGGGCACGGCGGGGCATGGGGGACGATAGGGGCGTGGCAGCAGACAAGCGTGGCAACAAGACGGTCAGGGACCTGATCCTGTCCTTGGCGGTTCTCGGCGTCGTCGTCGCCGTCATCTACGTGTTCATCCCGCACGACTCCAAGGCCGACCCGGTCAAGCCGATCAGCTACTCGGTGGAGCTGGGGCAGGCCAGGCGGGACGCGCCCTTCGAGGTCGCAGGGCCCGAGGGCCTGAGCGCCCGGTGGCGCGCCACCTCGGTCACGTACAACTCCGCCGACCCGCACAAGGTCGTCTGGCACGTCGGCTTCGTGGACCCCGAGCAGCAGTACGTGGCCGTCGAGCAGAGCAACGGCGACCCGGACGCCTTCATCGGCGAGGTCACCCTCGACGCGCACCGCGACGGCACGCGGACGGTCACCGCCGGCGGCCTGGTCTGGGAGCGCTGGGCGGGCAAGCGGTACAACGCGCTGGTGCGCAAGGAGCAGGGCGTGACCACGATCGTGCTCGGCACCGGTCCCGACGGCCAGCTCACGCAGATGGCCGCCGCGCTGCGGGAGCGCGGCGGCCGGTAGGTGCCCGCGGGCCGCGGGCGGTCCCGACTCAGACGGTCGTGATGACCTCGTCGTAGGACAGCCGCGGGTTGCGCGGGAACCAGGCGTCCTCGCCCGGCTTGCCGATGTTGACCACGGCCAGCACCGAGTGCTCGCCGTCCGCGAAGAACTCCTTGTTGATGCCGTCGGCGTCGAAGCCGGTCATCGGGCCGGCCGCGAGGCCCGCCGCGCGCACGCCGATGATGAAGTAGCCGACCTGGAGCGAGGCGTTGAAGGCGGCCGACTTCTCGCGCACCGGACGCTCGGAGAAGAACGCGTCCTTGGCCTGCGGGAAGGCCGGGAACTGGGCGGGCAGTTCCTCGTGGAACTCGTTGTCCGCGGCCAGGATCGCCACCAGCGGGGCGGTTGAGGTCTTCGGCTGGTTGCCCCCGGCCATGTGCTGCACCAGGCGCTCGCGGCCCTCGGCGGAGCGGACCAGGACCACCCGCAGCGGCTGCTGGTTGAAAGCGGTGGGGGCGTACTTGACCAGGTCGTAGATCGCCTGGATCTGCTCATCGGTGACCGGGTCCGCGGTGAAGGTGTTCGCGGTGCGGGCCTCGCGGAAGAGAAGGTCCTGGGCGGCGGGGTCGAGTACGAGCGTCATGGATTACCTCTGGGGGGTCGGTCGGAGCGGTGCGCGGTCTCCCGCGCTCGGGAACACCCGATCCAACCTGCATGAAAGCTCAACCATTCCGGTTTCAACTGTGACCCCGGTCACACTCACGCGTCCGTGACCTGGTCTTTTACGCCCCCGGGCAGCTCCTGCCGCCGCCGGCCGACGCGCTACCCCTCCGCGCCCTCGCCCTCGGCGTCCCCGGCTTCCTCTTCCGCCGCAAGCGCCGCGTTCAACCGCTTGCGGGCGCCCTCCAGCCAGTGCCGGCACACCTTCGCCAACTCCTCGCCCCGCTCCCACAGCGCGAGCGACTCCTCCAGCGTGGCGCCGCCCGCCTCCAGCCGGCGCACGACGTCGATCAGCTCGTCGCGGGCCTGCTCGTAACCCAGCGCGGCGGTGGTGGTGTCCTGGTCTGCTGCCATGGAGCCAGCCTAGGGGCGGCCGCCGACAGCCCGGCTTCCGCTGGCGCTGGCAGCCCCGCTCACGCTTCCGCGCCGTCCCCGCCGCCCGCCACCCGTACCGTGAAGCCGCCCGCCGCCACCCGCGCCCGCAGCTCCTCGCCCTCGGCGACGTCGGCCCGGTCGCGCACCGCGGCGCCGTCCGCCCGCTGGAGCACCGCATAGCCGCGCCGCAGCGTGGCCGCCGGGGACAGCGCCACCACCCGGGCCAGCGTGTGCGACAGGTCGGCGTCCGCCCGGTCCAGGGCGTGGCGCAGTGAGCGGCGGCCCCGGTCGAGGCGGTCGGCCACCTCCGCCGCCCGCTCGTCGATCATCCGGTGCGGCGCCGCCATCGAGGGCCGGCTCAGCGCCGCTTCGAGGCCGCGCTCCTCCCGGTCCAGCAGCCCGCGGATCACCCGCAGCGCCCGGTCGCTGACCAGCCGTACCCTGGCCAGCTCCTCGCGCACATCGGGCACCACGCGCTTGGCGGCGTCGGTCGGTGTGGACGCGCGCAGGTCCGCGACCAGGTCGAGCAGCGGCGAGTCCGGCTCGTGCCCGATGGCCGAGACCACCGGTGTGGCGCAGTCCGCGACCGTACGCACCAGCTGCTCGTCGGAGAACGGCAGCAGGTCCTCGACGCTGCCGCCGCCCCGGGCCACGATGATCACATCGACCTCGGGGTGCGCGTCCAGCTCGCGCACCGCCTCGATGACCTGCGGCACCGCGTGCGCGCCCTGCACCGGGACGTTGCGGATCTCGAAGCGCACCGCCGGCCAGCGCAGCCGGGCGTTTTCCCGTACGTCCCGCTCGGCCGCCGAGGCGCGCCCGGTGACCAGGCCGATCAGCTGGGGCAGGAAGGGCAGCGGGCGCTTGCGGTCCAGCGCGAACAGCCCCTCGCCGGCCAGCTGCTTCTTCAGCCGCTCGAGCCGCACCAGCAGTTCGCCCACTCCGACCGGGCGGATCTCCACCGCGCGCAGCGACAGGGTGCCGCGCGGCCCGTACCACTCCGGCTTCGCGTGCAGCACCACCCGCGCTCCCTCGCCGACCACATCCGCGACCTGGTCGAAGACCGCGCGGAAGCACGTGACGCTCAGCGAGATGTCGTGCGACGGGTCGCGCAGCGTCAGGAAGACCACGCCCGCGCCGGGCCGCCGGGACAGCTGGGTGATCTGCCCCTCGACCCACACCGCGCCGAGCCGGTCGATCCATCCGCCGATCAGCCGGGACACCTCGCCGACCGGGATCGGCGTGTCCGCCGAGGTGCTGAGAGCCATCCCCCGACTCTAGCCCCGCCCTCCGACACACCCCGGGGGCCGCCGGAGCGGGCCGCCGCGGTCGGGGACGTCACCCCGGGGAACGCCGACCGTGTACGCCGACCGGGGCACGTACCGCACCCGTCGGCGTACTGGCGGCGGGGGAACACCGCCGAAGCTCACCGGGGCCGGTGCGCGGCCGCACCCGTGCCCGCCGCGGCCCCCCGTACGATGGACCGCATGACGACCGAAGCCAGCCGCCGCGTCCTGCTCGCCGCCCCCCGCGGATACTGCGCGGGCGTGGACCGTGCGGTGATCACCGTCGAGAAGGCGCTGGAGCAGTACGGCGCCCCGGTCTATGTCCGCAAGGAGATCGTCCACAACAAATACGTCGTGCAGACCCTGGAGCGGAAGGGCGCCGTCTTCGTCGACGAGACGGCGGAGGTGCCCGAGGGCGCCATCGTCATCTTCTCCGCGCACGGCGTCGCCCCGGTCGTCCACGAGGAGGCCGGCCGCCGCAAGCTGGCCTCGATCGACGCGACCTGCCCGCTGGTGACCAAGGTCCACAAGGAAGCCGTCCGGTTCGCCAACGAGGACTACGACATCCTGCTCATCGGCCACGAGGGCCACGAGGAGGTCATCGGCACGATGGGCGAGGCGCCCGAGCGAACCCATCTGGTCGACGGCCCCAAGGACGTCGCCGAGCTGACCGTACGCGACGAGTCCAAGGTCGTCTGGCTGTCCCAGACCACCCTGTCGGTGGACGAGACGATGGAGACGGTCGACGCGCTCAAGGAGCGCTTCCCGAACCTGCTCTCGCCGCCCAGCGACGACATCTGCTACGCCACCCAGAACCGCCAGGTCGCCGTCAAGCAGATCTCCGCGGACGCCGAACTGGTCATCGTGGTCGGCTCCCGCAACTCCTCCAACGCCATCCGGCTGGTCGAGGTCGCCAAGCAGTCCGGTGCCGAGGCGGCGTATCTGGTGGACTTCGCCGACGAGTGCGAGGACGGCTGGCTGGAGGGCGTCGGCACGGTCGGCGTCACCTCGGGCGCCTCGGTGCCGGAGATCCTCGTGGACCAGGTGCTGGAGTGGCTGGCGGTACGCGGTTTCGCGGATGTCCAGATCGTCACCTCGGCGACGGAGTCCATCCAGTTCTCGCTGCCCAAGGAACTGCGCCGGGATCTGCGTGCGGAGGCCGCCGCCGGGGAATCCGCCAAGAGGTGAGTTGTTTTCCGCGCGCCTCCCATGGGGGGAGCTACCGGAGGTGAGGTCCTCGGCCCGCCTCTAGCCTGGAGGTCATGGACGTGTTCGGTGTGGACATCGGCGGTACGGGAATCAAGGGCGCCCCTGTCGACCTCGACAAGGGCGACCTGTCGGACGAGCGGTACAAAGTGCTGACGCCGCGCCCGGCCACTCCGGAAGCGGTGATCGAGGGCGTCCACGACGTCGTCACCCACTTCGGCTGGTCCGGGCCGCTCGGGGTCACCTTCCCCGGCGTCGTGATGGACGGCGTGACCAGGACCGCGGCCAACGTGGACGCCGGCTGGGTCGGCCTGGACGCGCGCAAGGCGATCAGCGACCGCCTCGGCCTGCCCGTGGTGGTGCTCAACGACGCGGACGCGGCGGGCGTCGCCGAGATGACCTTCGGGGCCGGGCGCGGGCGCGGCGGCACCGTCATCGTGCTGACGCTGGGCACCGGCATCGGCAGCGCCGTCTTCGTGGACGGCCGCCTGCTGCCGAACACCGAACTGGGCCACCTGGAGCTGCACGGCCACGACGCGGAGAAGCGCGCGTCGGTCAAGGCCCGCGAGGACGAGGACCTGAGCTGGGAGCACTGGGCGCACCGGCTGCGCAAGTACCTGGCGCACGTCGAGATGCTGTTCTCGCCCGACCTGTTCGTGCTGGGCGGCGGAGTCAGCCGCAAGTCCGAGAAGTTCCTGCCGCTGCTGCACGGCCACGGGCTCAGCGCCGAGATCGTTCCCGCGGAGCTGCAGAACAACGCCGGGATCGTCGGCGCCGCGATGGCAGCCGCAAAGCTCTGACCGCGACGATCAGCGCGGCCAGCACCGTACCGGCGTAGAGCCAGCCGGTCATCAGCGCCAGACCGGTGAACAGGCCGAGCAGATGCCCGACCAGGCCGCCGTCCCCGCCGTCGGCGGTCAGCCCGATCCCGACGGCGAAGGCGATCGGCGCCGACACCGGGGCCGCCACCAGGTCGTACGGGCGTACGCAGACCGCCGCGGTCGCGCTCACCGCGACGAAGGCGAGGCCGAAGAAGACGCCGGGGCCGCCGAAGAGCAGCGCGTCGACGGTGCCGGCCAGCACGGTGACCACGGTGGTCAGCAGCCCGGTGCCGAGCCCGGTCAGCCGCGGCCTGGGCCGCTGTACGGCACGCAGCCGGCGGACCAGCGCGGCGAGCGGGCGCGCGGGCTTGGCCGGTACGGCCGGCGGAGCACCGCAGACCCCCGCGGCGGCCTCCCCGCCGGGTGCCGGGGGCGGGGCGCCGCCGGTGCCGCCCCGACGCGCACTGTGTTGGTCCACCTACCCAACGTAGGCGCCGCGCCCCGGGAAACCACGCAGCGTACCCGGACATTCGCCCGGCTGGGCGCCCGTGTTCGAGCGCGGGCGGGGTGCCGTGCCCCGGCCCCGTAGACTGGCGGCCGGCATCCGGGCTGCGGACGCCGGCCTCGTTACGGGAAGCTACGGGAAGTCGCCACGTGTCGCTCACCATCGGAATCGTCGGTCTGCCGAATGTCGGCAAGTCGACGCTCTTCAACGCCCTGACCAAGAACGACGTGCTCGCGGCCAACTACCCGTTCGCCACGATCGAGCCCAACGTCGGTGTCGTGGGCGTCCCCGACGCCCGGCTCGACACGCTCGCCGCGATCTTCGGCTCGGCCCGTGTGCTGCCCGCCACGGTCGACTTCGTCGACATCGCCGGCATCGTCCGCGGCGCCTCCGAGGGCGAGGGCCTGGGCAACAAGTTCCTCGCGAACATCCGCGAGTCCGACGCGATCTGCCAGGTCATCCGGGCCTTCAAGGACGAGAACGTCGTCCACGTCGACGGCAAGGTCTCGCCCAAGGACGACATCGAGACCATCAACACCGAGCTGATCCTGGCCGACCTCCAGTCCGTCGAGAAGGCCATCCCGCGCCTGACGAAGGAGGCCCGCCTCCAGAAGGAGAAGGCCGCCGTCCTGGCCGCGACCGAGGCCGCCCAGGTGATCCTCGCCGCCGGCGACACGCTCTTCTCGCACGGCATCACCAAGAGCACCGAGCAGGGCGTCCTCCTGCACGAGCTGCACCTGCTCACCACCAAGCCCTTCCTCTACGTCTTCAACGTGGACGAGGACGAGCTGACCGACGAGGCCTTCAAGGACGAGCAGCGCGCCCTGGTCGCCCCCGCCGAGGCGATCTTCCTGAACGCCAAGCTCGAATGCGACCTGGCGGAACTCGACGACGCCGAGGCCCTCGAACTCCTCCAGTCCGTGGGCCAGCAGGAACCCGGCCTGGCCACCCTGGCCCGCGTCGGCTTCGAAACCCTCGGCCTCCAGACCTACCTCACCGCCGGCCCCAAGGAATCCCGCGCCTGGACCATCAAGCGCGGCGCCACCGCCCCCGAGGCGGCCGGCGTCATCCACACCGACTTCCAGAAGGGCTTCATCAAGGCCGAGGTCATCTCCTTCGCCGACCTGGTCGCCACCGGCTCCGTCGCGGAAGCCCGCGCGAAGGGCAAAGCGCGCATGGAGGGCAAGGACTACGTGATGCAGGACGGCGACGTGGTGGAGTTCCGCTTCAACGTGTAGTGGGCTTTTCGGCCTGGACGGTACTAATCCGCAAATTTGCAGGTCAGGCGGGGTCGGCTTGGTGGGGGGCGGCCCCGCAGGCGTAGCGTGCGCTGGATCGAGTCGGCCGACCCCTGCCTTGGTGCGTGGCTCTTGGCGCCGGAGAGCGAGCCTGAGCGTGCATCCCGTCGCCCGCCTGCCGTCGGGTGCCGTGACTTGAAGCTGCTTGAACGGATGCGCAGCGTCCGCATTTGTCCTCAGCGCCGAGCATCACGCTCCGTCAGGGACCCTTTTCTTCCGTTCGTCCTGCTTGGAAATACGCCCTTCCTGCCGTTGAGTCTTTTGCGCATGGGTTTTGCCCGGCGATTCAGTGCTCCAGCAGGGTTTGGTGGAGACCGAATGAAGATCGACCCCCACCTGATCGTGATCGGTCAAGCGGGCTACGACTGCCTGGCTGGGCGCCAGGTCGCCCCCTGCCCGTCTCCCGGGTAGTAGACCTCACGCGTGTCGTCATCCGGATGCTCGCGGCCCACGATGGCGTCGAGTTCGTATCGCACGGACTCCAGGATCCTCAGGGCCTCTATCAGCAGATGCTCCGGTACGGCCTCCGGTCCCGCGTGCGGGTAAGCGGCGGCGAGCTGGGCACTCCGCTGCTGCAGCTCTCTCCGAACGCCGGAGAGGGCCAAGGCAAGGTCTTGGTGCTCCTTCAAGGTCAGCCCTGGGTTCATCCGGCCCCTCCTTGTGGCGTGCGGGTGGTTGCTGGCCCATGATGCCCGGCCCGGCACCCTGCGGGTGCCCTGCGACGCTGCGGCGGGCAGCCGCCTCCCTCGTCCTGCACGGGGGACCGACAACAAGGTGCAGCACTTCAGCCTGCGCAACCTCTGACGGACCCGGTGTCTCCCATGAGGTCCCTGTATGCGCCGCGCGCCGCTAGAGTTGCCCCTGCGGAGAGAGATCGGGGGAGAGGGTCGTGGCGTCTGAGGAGATACCGGTCCGGCTCGTGCTCGACGCGGGGGACGACGACCCGGAGTATGCCGAGGAGCAGCTCCAGTACCTGATCGAGGAGCTGCGCGGGATCGACCTGGCGAGCATCGACCGGGCACAGCAGGCCCCGCCGCCGGGCACCCGCGGGACGGGCGCTCTGGAACTGGGCGCGCTGCTGATCGGTCTCGGCAGCAGCGGCTCGCTGCTCCCGGTGCTCGTCGGCCTTGTACAGGACTGGCTCAACCGTAGGCGCTCCGGCACAGTGCGGCTCAAGCTCGGCGACGACGAGATCGAACTGACCGCCGCCACCGACGAGGTGCAGCAGCGCGCACTGGACGAGTTCCTCCGCCGCCACGGGCAGTAACCGCCGTGGTGTCTCGGGCCCTGGTCATCGCCAACAGCGCGTACACCGACGAGCACTTCGCCACCTTGCCGGCCGCCGCCGCGGACGCCGCCGAGCTGGCGGCGGTGCTGGGCGATCCGGACATCGGCGGATTCGAGGTCGAGACCCTCGTTGATGTCGGTCAGCGTGCGGCGACGCGCGCTCTGGAGTCCTTCTTCACCCGGGCCGGGCGCGACGACCTGCTTCTGCTGCACCTGTCGCTGCACGGATGGAAGGACATCCGCAACCGCCTGTACTTCGTCATGAGTGACACCGAACGCGACTATCTCGGCTCCACCGCCGTCTCCGCGGAAATGGTCGGCACCTTCATGGGCGAGAGCCGCTCCCGGCGCATCGTCGTCCTGCTGGACTGCTGCTACAGCGGAGCATTCACCCTGAACGCGCAGCGCCGCGAAGCCGGGTCGCCCACCGTCGACATCGGCGAGCCCTTCGCGGGCAACGGCAGGGTCGTCCTCACCGCCTCCACTGCCCTGCAGTACGCCCATGAGGGCGAGCAGGACGTTCGCTACAGCCGCACCCCCGCCCAGCCGTCCGTGTTCACCTCGGCGGTGGTCCGTGGCCTGCGGGACGGCTCCGCCGACCTCGACGGCGACGGCCTCGTCTCGGTCGACGAGCTCTACGCCTACGTCCACGAACAGGTACGGCAGCGCATCGCCGGCCAGACCCCCACGCTCAGCGTGGACAGCGCCCAGGGCACGATCTACCTGGCCCGCAGCCCCCGGCACGGCGACGTCGACCGGCTCGCCGAGATGCGGGCGGCCGTGCTCGATGTCCAGCCCTGGAAGCGCATCGGATCCCTCCACCTCGTCGAGCAGCTGCTCGGCAGCGTCCGTGAACCGACCCGGGACGCGGCCAGAGCGGCACTGCTCGGGCTTGTGGCCGACGCGGACCGCGAAGTCGCCCGCCGGGCACGGCAGTTGTGGTACGAGCGGGGACTCGGCGAGGTCCCTGCTGCGCGGGCCGCACGCCCCGCCCGCCCGCCACTGCCGCGCCAACACACCGGGACCTCCGGTCCGATGGTGGGCATCGACTTCGGTACGACGAACTCGTCGATCGCCCTCTTCGAGGGCGAGGACGTACGCCTGATCCCCAACATGGAGGGCGCACTCACGACACCGAGCCTGGTGGCCGTCACGGCTGACGGAGGAATTCTTGTCGGCACGGCCGCCAAGCGACAGTCGATCGCGAACCCGGAGTACACGGTTCGGTCCGTGAAGCTGCGGCTGGGCACGGACTGGAGCATCACCCGAGGCGCGGTACGACTGACCTCGGAGGATGCCGCAGAGCTCATCCTGCGGCGTTTGAGAGACGACGCGGAGGCGTACGCCGGGGAGCCGCCCCGGTTCGCGATCATGACGGTGCCGGCGAACTTCGACCTGGTTCAGCGGGCTGTGCTGGTGGAGACCGCCCGCCGGGCCGGGCTCGACGTGCAGCGGGTCCTCAACGAACCGACTGCCGCGGCGGTCACGTACGGGCTGAACAGGGAGGAGGACGCCACCGTACTGATCTTCGACCTCGGCGGCGGCACCCTGGACGTCACCCTCATCGAGGTCGGGGACGGTCTCGTGGAGGTCAAGGCGACCTGCGGCGACAGCCACCTCGGCGGTGACGACTGGGACCAGCGGATCGTGCAACACCTGTTGCGCCGGGTGTGGGACGGGCACGGTGTGGACCTCACGCAGGACGTCCCGGCGTGCCGACGGCTTCAGGAAGCCGCCGAGGCGGCGAAGGTGGAGCTGTCGTCGGCGAGCAGCGCCACCATCCGTCTGCCCTTCCTGACCTCCACCGCGGACTTTCCCGTCCACCTCGACGAGACTCTGACACGCACCGAGTTCGAGGGCATGACCAGCGACCTGCTGGCGCGCTGCCGTCGACCGGTCGAGCAGGCCATCCGTGACGCCGGGATCCGGCACTCCGAACTCGACCAGGTGATCCTGACCGGCGGGGCCACGCGGATGCCGGCGGTCGGTGAGCTGGTGCGCCGACTCACCGGTGGCAGACAGCCCTATCGCGGTCTCATCCCCGAGGGGATCGTCACAGGTGCTGCCATCCAGGCCGGTGTGCTCGCCGGAAGGGTCAAGGACGTGCTGCTCCTCGACGTGGTCTCGGCCTCGCTCGGTTTCGAGACCTACGACGGTACGGTGCTGAAGGTGATCGAGCGGAACACCACCATCCCCACGCGCAGGTGGACGTTCGTCGCTGCGGCTGAGAACGGGCAGACCACCATGACCGTGCACGTCGTCGAGGGGGAGGGCCCGAATGCCACGGACAACAGGACGCTCGCCGTCCTCGAGGTCTCGGATCTACCCCGGCACCCCCGGCGTACTCCGCTGATCGAGGTGAGGATGGACGTCGACGCCAACACCACCCTGCACGTCACGGCCAGGGAACTGCTGGGCCGCACTCACGAACTGGCCGGCCGTGCGAGGGAACTGACCGAGGCCCGCGCGGCCTTGGACCGCACGCGGAGCTCCGACAGCCCGGAAGCGGAACGCCTGAGGGCAAAAGTGGTCTCGCTGGAGGCCAAGTACTTCACTGGCCGGGAGTGGCAGACGAGGATCGACCGCTCCTCCATGACGCGGGCCGCCGGCCTCGTACAGTCCCCCCAGTGGCAGGAACTACACCGCCTTGCTCCGCTCGCCTGGGAGGCTCCGCCGTCATGACCACGGCGGCCTACCGGGCCGAGTGACGGCGGTCGCCCACCTCCGGAGGCTCGTTGGCGTCCCGGCTGGGGCACCACGCTTCTCGCTTCTGCAGCTCGTCCCACCAGTCCGCAGGCAGTCCGCAGGACACCCGTAAACCCCCGTCGGAGGCCAACGCACGCCAACGTGAAAGGCCGTGCCCAGCGCCCTGCCTGGCGCTCCGCCGCAAGTCAGGATCGGCCCGGACACCGTGTGAGCGAGCAGCTATGGGTGCCCTGACCTGCGGGGGAAGCGATTTGTGCTGCCTTGCAGTCCGCAGCGGTCCGCGACATTTCAGGTTCGCCCGGTGTCGTGGCCGATGCCAGGGCGCGCGCTGAGTGAATGGACCGCTGGGTGAATGTCCATGGGGTCACGACCGCGGCGTGGCATGCGCCCTGAACGACGTCACCCTGGCCGGCGTTCGGTAGCTGCCCCACACACTCGGGCAGAACGCCCAGTCGTTCCCGTGCTGACTCGGTACCGGATTCTCTGCGGTGCCGTCCAATCTGTTCCCTCTGCCCGGCTGGCACTAGAGTGGTACGTTATTCAGTACCACTCGGCGAAGGGTTCTCTGTCATGTCCATCACCGCGAGCGAGGCCCGCAAGGATCTCTTCCCGCTCATCAAGAAGGTCAACGACGATCACGAGGCCATCGAGATCGTCTCCAAGCACGGGAATGCCGTGCTCGTCTCCGCCGAGGATTACGCTGCCCTGCGTGAGGGCTCTTACCTGCTGCGCTCGCCTGCGAACGCCCGCCGCCTCCTCAAGGCCTACGAGAACGCTCTCGGTCGCATCAATCTCTCCGAGCGTGAGTTGATCGACCCTGACGCGGCGGATGCGGGGCAGGGCGCCGCGTGAGGCTCGTGTTCGAGGACCAGGGCTGGGAGGACTACACGTCCTGGCTCAAGAACGACCGCAAGATGCTCGCCCGGATCAACAAGCTCATCGAGGACGTCAAGCGTGATCCCTTCACGGGAATCGGCAAGCCCGAGCCGCTGAAGTATCACCTGGCCGGCGCCTGGTCACGGCGGATCGATGACGAGCACCGCCTCGTCTACCTCGTCACGGACGAAGAGGTCATCATCCTCGCCGCCCGCTACCACTACTGATCGTCCTCCGCCGAATGTCGGCCTCACACTCGTCGGCCAGTCCGCGGACAGTCCGCAGGACACCCGCAACCCCCGACGGAGGCCACCGCACGTCAACGCCAGATTGCCTGGTCAGGCCCATGATCGGCGCTCCGCCGCAGGCCAGGTGCGGCCGGATGCGTTGCGCTTCAACGTTTAGCGGGCTTCCTTAGCCTTACGGTGGCACCGCCTTTCACGAATGTGCAGGTCAGACGGGGTTGGCTCGATTCGGGGCCAGCCCTGCCGTCGTGTCGTGCGCTGGATAGCGCAGGGTGCAAGTGGTGTTGGCTCGCGCGTGCCTGTCCGGGGGGCTGGGAGGGCCGGACCCTCCCCTCCGACCAGGGGCACCGGCCCGATGGCGCGACCCCCGCCCTGTTCATACCCGGTGGCCTGTGGGAGAAAGTGGGCTCACGGCCGGTTCGACGCAGCCGAACGCGGTCGATTCGTTCACCGGCTGTGCGCCGTGGCCGACGAATACATGATCGGTGACACCGACGCGGGGCAGGCGGCGAGGGCTCCGCATCGAGCGGCGCGTCGATGTCCGGCCGCACCGGGTTCCACCGGTACTGGAGGTCGTCGCTGTTCTCCAGGAACCCCGCCTTCACCGGACTCTCCTGCATCTCGTCCAGCATGATGCCGAGCGGAAGCCGTCGATCCAGAAGGTCCCCTTCACCGAGCTGAAGCTGCCGTCCGGCGGGATCACGCCGAGGAACCGGCCGAGGCGGTAGCCCGCCCAGTCGAACTCCGTCCACTCGGCGAGGAAGTCCGGCCGCCTTCTTCAGTCTGCTTCCGGTCGCTGTAGGTCGGGTGGACCTCGGCGGTCTCGCCGCCTCGGCCGTCGAGAATTTCTGTACCGGAGCATTGACCTTCGAATGCCGCAGGTCCACACTTACCACCGTTTCGCGTCAGTCCCCTCCTGACGCTGAGACAACTCCGACGGCTGTCAACCCTCGTGAGCGGCCCCCCACCGTGTTCCTCGTGGCGGTGCGCTCAGCAGCGTGCCCCGCAGGACCGCCAAGAGACGAGGTCGAAGTGATCCCAGAGACCCGTTGTTCCTCCCCTCCGGCGCTGCGTTGCCGCGTGTGCCGACGACCGCGGCCGCGTGCCGCGGCGGCCGGCGGCACAAGGAGTGGCGGTTCGGTGCCGCAGGCTGGCGCTGGCCCTCGGTTGTTAGCGCAATCAATGGCCCCTTCGGGCTCATCACTCAAGGAGTACGTTTCATGACGCGCACCCATATGGTGAAGCGGCGACAGCCGCTGCTCATCGCATTGCTTTCCACCGTTTTGGCGTTTGCGGGAATCTCGTTCGTGGTGACATCGGCGCAGGCGGCGAGCGGCTGCCAGGTCGACTACAGCATCACGAACACGTGGCCCGGCGGGTTCGGCGCCAATGTGAGCGTTACCAATCTGGGTGCGCCGGTCACCGGCTGGCAGCTCTCCTGGGCCTTCGCCACCGGGCAGTCCATCACCCAGCTGTGGAGCGGGACCTACACCCAGAGCGGCACCCAGGTCAGCGTGACCAACGCTTCCTACAACGGCAGCCTGGCGACCGGCGGATCCACCAGCTTCGGCTTCAACGGCGCCTACACCGGCTCCAACCCCGTCCCCGCCGGCTTCACGCTCAACGGGACCCCCTGCACCGGCACCGTCACCACCACCCCGCCCACGTCGCCGACGACGACGCCGCCGACCACACCGCCCACGACGGGTGGGACGTGCACGCTCCCATCGTCCTACCACTGGTCGTCGACGGGAGCGCTGGCGCAGCCGGCGAACGGGTGGGTGTCGCTGAAGGACTTCACCAACGTCGTCTACAACGGCAAGCACCTCGTCTACGCCTCGAACCACAACGCATCGTCCTACGGGTCGATGGCCTTCCAGCCCTTCACCAACTGGTCGGACATGGCCTCGGCCCCGCAGACCGGGATGAGCCAGTCCACCGTGGCCCCCACCCTGTTCTACTTCGCACCCAAGAACATCTGGGTACTGGCATCCCAATGGGGCGCGACACCCTTCTTCTACAAGACATCCAGCGACCCCACCAACCCCAACGGCTGGTCGTCCTCACAACCGCTGTTCACCGGCAGCATCTCCGGCTCCGGCACCGGCCCCATCGACCAGACCCTCATCGGTGACGGCCAGAACATGTACCTGTTCTTCGCCGGCGACAACGGCAAGATCTACCGCGCCAGCATGCCCATCGGGAACTTCCCCTCCAGCTTCGGCTCCAACTACACCACCGTCATGAGCGACTCCCAGGCCAACCTCTTCGAAGCCGTCCAGGTCTACAAGGTCCAGGGCCAGAACCAGTACCTCATGATCGTCGAGGCCATTGGCTCCAACGGCCGCTACTTCCGCTCCTTCACCGCCACCAGCCTCAGCGGATCCTGGACCCCCCAAGCCGCCAGCGAGAGCAATCCCTTCGCCGGCAAGGCCAACAGCGGCGCCACCTGGACCAACGACATCAGCCACGGCGACCTCGTCCGCAACAACCCCGACCAGACCATGACCGTCGACCCCTGCAACCTCCAGTTCCTCTACCAGGGCATGGCCAAGGGTTCGAGCGGCGACTACGGCCAACTGCCCTGGCGCCCCGCAGTCCTCACCCTGCAGCGCTGATCTCTGTCAGGTTCCCCGGGACCGTACGGTCCTCGGTTGTGTCACGTGATCGGTGGTGGCTACGGCACCCGTCGTCACCACCGATCCATGGGACAGGGCCGTTGGTACTGAACGCACCCGGTACGGCGGCCGTTCCTCCGGAGTCGATCGGAATGCGCAGGCGACCGGTTCCACCCCCGCTCGCCGATCGGCACAACCGGTACAACCGGCTTGGCGACGCCCCCTGCCGCCGGCGCGGGCGAAGGGGGCGCGGTCGCAGGCCCGGGACGGTCAGCACAGTTCGGTGACGTGCACGGCCGAGGTGCCGCGCTCCGAGGCCCCGTTGCGGCTCCGGGAGCGGTCACTACGCTGGTGCGGGTGGTCGATCCCCAGGCACCACCTGACCCTGTTCCCACATGGCGGAGCGGTCGGCACCCCGTGGGGCGCCCCGACGTGTGCGGCGTGGGGACGGCGCCCGCCACCCGGGGGTACGCGCTGCGCCTCCACCGCCGGCTGACCGAAGCGGCGCGTACCTGGCACACCCTCGGCCGCCCGCCGCAGCGCCTGTACAGGGGTGTCGATCTGTCCGAAGCGCGCGCCGGTGCCGGAGAAGCGGGGCGGACCGGGTCGGTGCAGCGCCCGAACCCGTCGGCCGCATGCCGGTCACCGCGCCTCGCCCGCCCCCTGGCGACCGCGCTGGCCACCGCACGAACCGCCGGGTGGGCGCCGCCGGACGACCTCTTGCGGAGCTTCCGTGACGCGTGCCAGGCTGAATCCCCAGTGCCGCCCAGGGATGCCACCTGAGCGGCCCCGTGCATCCCTGCACCCCCACCTCGTGTGTGAGCGCTAACAGAAGCTCCGCACGTTGAACGCTCAGGGAGAATCCTGTGGAACGCAAACGCAGAAGACCGCACTTCAGGACGTGGCTGATCGGCGTGGTCTCCACGGCGCTAGCCGCCATGGGAATCTCGTTCGTGGCGACGTCGGCGCAGGCGGCGAGCGGCTGCCAGGTCGACTACAGCATCACGAACACGTGGCCCGGCGGGTTCGGCGC
>NZ_JAJSYW010000067.1:0-76259 GCF_036815005.1 Streptomyces sp. IBSBF 2435
GGGGGGGGGCGGGGCGGGGGCCGGCGCGGCGGACCGGGTGGCGTGCGTCGGCCAACTTCGTGACACTCCCCCGCCCCCGCCGCGGCGGAATGGGACGATGCGTGCATGCCCATATCCCGTGTCAACAGCCGCCTGTCCGAGGTCGGGACGTCGATCTTCGCGGAGATGTCAGCCCTCGCCGCCGAGACCGGCTCCATCAACCTGGGCCAGGGATTCCCCGACACCGACGGCCCGGCCGAGATCGCCGGTGCCGCCGCCGACGCCATCCTCTCCGGGCGCGGGAACCAGTACCCGCCGGGCCCGGGCATACCGGAGCTGCGCGAGGCGGTCAGCGACCACCAGAAGCGGTTCTACGGGATCGACGTGGACCCGGGCACCGAGGTGCTCGTGACCGCGGGCGCCACCGAGGCCATCGCCGCGTCGCTGCTGGCGCTGATCGAGCCCGGTGACGAGGTGATCGCCTTCGAGCCCACCTACGACTCCTACGCCGCGTGCGTCGCGATGGCCGGCGGCACGCACGTCCCGGTGACCCTGCATCCGCCGGGCTTCCGCCCCGGCATGGCGGCGCTGCGGGCCGCGGTCACCCCGCGCACCCGGATCCTGCTGCTCAACTCCCCGCACAATCCGACCGGGATGGTCCTCACCCGCGAGGAGCTGGCCGCCATCGCCGGACTCGCGGTGGAGCGCGACCTGCTGGTGATCTCCGACGAGGTCTACGAGCACCTCGTGTTCGGGGTGGAGCACATCCCGGTCTCGACGCTGCCCGGGATGCGCGAGCGCACGCTCACCATCAGCTCGGCCGGAAAGACCTTCTCCTTCACCGGCTGGAAGGTCGGCTGGGCCACCGGACCCGCCCCGCTGGTCGCCGCGGCGCGTACGGCCAAGCAGTTCCTGACCTATGTCTCCAGCGGGCCGTTCCAGTACGCGGTGGCCGAGGCGCTGAAGCTGCCCGACAGCTACTTCAACGGGCTGCGGCAGGATCTGCTGGCCAAGCGCGACCTGCTGGCCGGCGGCCTGCGCTCGGCCGGCTTCGAGGTCTACCCGCCGGACGGCACGTACTTCATCACCACCGGCATCCGCGGCCTCGGCGAGGAGGACGGCCTGGAATTCTGCCGGGCGCTTCCCGGCCGGTGCGCGGTGGCCGCGATCCCCAACCAGGTCTTCTACGAGGCGCCCCAGGCGGAGGCCCGCGGGCTGGTCCGGTTCACCTTCTGCAAGAAGACCGAGGTGCTCACCGAGGCCGTGCGGCGGCTCGGCGCCCTCGCGGGGCCGGCCGCCGACTGAGGCCGCCCGGCCCCTGCCCGGGGCCGGCGCGGCGCCACGGCTGCGTCAGTCGGCGTGGCCGTGCCTGTGGCTGTGCCCGTGGCTGTGGCCCTCGGCCAGCCACTCCGGCGCGTCGCCCCGCATGAACTTCAGGTAGTGGTCGGTCGACTCCTTGAGGACCCGCTGGGCGTCACCGCGGATCGCCGGGGTCCACCAGTGGGCGTACATCCGGTCGAAGGAGTACGGCTGCACCGCCTCGATGACGCCGTGCACACCCCGCTCGGGCAGCGGGAGGCGGTTCGGCGCGCTGTAGAGGAAGGCGACCCGGTCCTCGCCCGGCGAGATGTTGATGGTGTCGCCGGTCAGCAGCACCCCCTGCCCGCCGGCGCCCGCGGCCCAGTGCAGGACGGAGCTGCCGGGGAAGTGGCCGCCGCACTGGACCAGGGTCACACCGTCGAACAGCGGGACCGTGCCCGACCAGGTGCGGACGAGGTGTTCCATCGAAGCGGGGCGCGAGAGCCAGTGGATGTCCACCTCGGGCAGCAGGATCTCCGCGTCGAACAGGCGGCTCCACTCCACGACCGCGCCGTAGAAGTGCGGGTGGCTCGCGCTGACGGCGGCCAGGCCGCCGGCCTCCCTGACCGCCTCGACGGCGGCCTCGTCCAGATACGGGGACGGGTCCCAGAGCACATTGCCCTCACCGGTGCGCAGCACGAGTCCCCGCTGGCCGATGCCGATCATCGGCTCGGCGCCGACGCCCAGCAGGCCGGGCTCCACCTCGCGGACCACCGTGCGGAAGCCGTCGGCCGCCATCTTTTCGAGCGTGGTCCACAACTGGCCGCCCGCCGGGACCCACTGGCGGTCGTCCTCGCAGATCTCGCACTCCTCGGGGGGCGCGTCCCCCTCGTGGTAGACGTGGCTCCCGCACGTCACACAAATCCACGGCGCGGCAAACATCCCTGCCTCCTCGTTCGTGGGCCGGGGTGCGCTGTGCGCCACCCCGGCACCCGTCCTGTTCTCTTCGCCGCAGCCCGGTGGGGCGTGCGCCGTCTCAGACCAGTTCCAGCAGCAGGTCGGCGAGTTCGCCGGGCCGGTTGCTGGGGATCTGGTGGCTGGTGGCGATCTCCCGGTAGCGCCAGGCCGCGGACTTCGACACCTTGTCCGCGGCGGCCCAGAAGGGACCGGCCGGCTCGGGGCGCGGCTCGCCGGTGGCCTTGATGAACGTCCGGGTGAACGGATAGTCCTCCAGCGGGCGCGTCAGCCGCACCGGCTCGGTGAAGGTGCCGATCGGCTGCGGTGTGCGGCGGGCGGTGATCCACGCGCCGACCTCGGGGTCCTCGAACGCGCGGATCGGCGCGGGCACCAGCCAGGGGTCGCCGAGCGCGGGGAGACGCGGGCTGTGCCCCGCGCCGGGGACGCCGGCCGCCTCGCCGTCCTCCAGGACGAACGCGTCGAGGTAGACCAGGTGCCGCACGCGTTCCGCGAGGTGTTCGAGCGCCCCGGTGACGACGGCGCCGCCGTAGGAGAAGCCGAGGAGCACGATGTCGTCGAGGTCCTCGTAGCGGACGCAGTTGACCACGTCGGCGATGTGTGTCGTCAGGCCGACCTGCTGGCTCGCCAGGTGCACCCGCTCGCCGATGCCGGTCAGGCTCGGCGTGAACACCTCGTGGCCGGCCGCCCGCAGCAGCCGGCGCACCGTGCGGAAGTCGTGCGCGCCGCTCCAGGCACCGTGGACAAGGACGAAAGTTGCCATGTCGTATTCCGTTCCACCCGTGAGGAGATGTAGAGGACGAGAAGTCAGTCACCGCCGGGCCGCCCGGGGGTTGGGCCGCCCGAGGCCGACCGCCCGGGTCCGGGCCGAGGCGGCCCGAGCCGGTCCCGGTCCAGTCCGGGCCGGAGCCGGTCCCGGTCCCGGTCAGGTCCCGGAACGCCGGTCGGTTCAGGTCGGCCGGGGCGCCACCACCAGGTAGCCCGGCGCCGGCTGCACCCGTGCCAGGTCCGCCTCCAGGAGCAGGGCGTCCCCGTCTGCGCCGACCTGCCGGAAGCCGGCGAAGCGGTAGGTCACGAACATCATCCGGTTGCGCCCGGTCTCGACGAACTCAGCCTGGAGCCGCGCCCCGTTGTCGCGGGCGAGCGTCATGATGTGGTTGAGCAGGACCGCGCCGACGCCTCGCGACATCACCCGGCAGGACATCAGCAGCAACCGCAGCTTCCAGACCGGGCCGGAGGTCTCGACCAGCGCGAGGCCGATCTTCCCGTACTGCCCGAAACGGTCCTCCAGGTCGGCGACGAGCAGGAGGTGGTCGGGTGACTCCCGCAGGACCTTCAGCTCCTCGTACGAGTACGTCCTGCCGGTGGAGTTCAGCTGGTTGGTCCTGACCGTGAGCTCCTCGGCCCGCCGCAGGTCCTCCTCGGCCGCGTCGCTGACGGTGAAGACCATCTCCAGCGTGGCGAGGAAGTCCTCGCCGGTCGACTTCGCCTCCTCCTCCGCCTGGTCGCGCTCGATGCCGCTGCGGTACATCGCGCGCCGCCTGCGCGACTCGTCGGTGATGAACCGCGGCTGGAACTCCTCCCATTGCGCCACGGCCGTACCGATCTCGTCGGCCCCGACGCACAGCACCTGCGGGTGCCGGAAGGCCACCTCCTCCAGCTCGAACGGCTGGTCGTCGACGAAGGCGACGGCGTCGAGGCCGATGTTGAGCGCGGCGGCGATCTCGGCCACGGAGTCGGACTTGGGGTTCCAGCTGATCCGCGGGTGGAGGAAGTAGTCGGCCAGGCCGAAGCACTCCAGCTGCTCCATCGCCGCCCCGGCGTCGTTCTTGCTGGCCACCGACTGGAGGATGCCGCGCGCGTCCAGGGCCGTGATCAGCTCCACGACCGCCGGGTGCGCGGCGACCTTGCCGTCCTCCAGCAGGACGCCGTCCCAGACCGTGTGGTCCAGGTCCCACACCACGCATTTGATCCGGCCCCTGCGCGGCTTGTCCCGGGGTGTCTCCCGCGTCCCGCCGGGCACGGCGGGCGGGCTCACCGGGTTCACCTGGCTGTCCACCTGTACGCCTCCTCGGCGATCTGGATCTGCTGGATCTGGGTGCTGCCTTCGATGATCTCCATGATCTTGGCGTCCCGGTAGTAGCGCTGCGCGGGATGGCCGGGGGAGCATCCGGCGGCGCCGTGCAGCTGTACGGCGTCGCTCGCGGCCCGGGTGGCCGCGGTCGAGGCGAAGTATTTGGCGATCCAGGTGGCCATGATGGTCTGCGGGTCCTGCCGGTCCTTCAGCTCGCCGGCCTGCCGGCACAGCAGCCGGGCCGCGCTGACGTCGGTGACCATCTGCGTCAGCAGTCGGCGGACCAGCTGGTGGTCGCTCAGCGGCTTCGTACGGCCGCCGCGCTCGGCGGTGAAGGCCGCGCCGGCCTCCATGCAGGCCTGGATGATGCCGACGCAGCCGCAGGCGACGCTGTACCTGCCGATATCGAGCACCCCGCTGACCACGGTGGCCAGGGCGAAGCCGTCCGGGCCGAGCAGGGCGTCGGGGCCGAGCAGGCAGTCCTGGAAGTCGATCTCGGCCAGCATGCTGCCCCTGGTGCCCAGCATGCCGTTGACCGGCCGGGTGACGACGCCCGGGTGGGCGCGCTCCACCAGGAAGGCCGAGACGCCGCGCCCGGTGCGGGCGAACACCAGCAGCAGGTCGGCGATCTGGCCGCCGGTGATCCAGCGCTTGCTGCCACGGAGCACGAAGCCGCCGTCCTGCCGGGTGGCGGTGGCCGAGATGTTGGCCGCGTCACTGCCGGCCTCCGGCTCGGTCAGGCAGAAGGCGCCGACCGCCTCGCCCCGGGCCAGCAGCGGCAGCCAGCGCTCGCGCTGCTCCCGGCTGCCCCACTGGGAGACGGCGTAGGCCACCATCGAGTGGACGGTGAGCAGGCTGCGCACCGACGAGCAGCCCCGGCCGACCTCCTCGTGCAGTTCGCCCAGGGTCACCATGTCCAGCCCCGCGCCGCCGACGCCGGCCGGCAGGATGGCCCCCCACCAGCCCAGCTCGCCGAGGCGGCGCAGGACGCTGTCCGGGACGGCCTGCTCGCGGTCGAAGCGGCCGGCGTGCGGGGCGATCTCGGCGTCGACGACCGCCCGGAATTCCTTCCTGCCGTGCGGGCGGTCAGACATCCGAGCGGGTCTCCACCAGTCGGTCGACCAGTTTGGTCATGGCGGTGACGGTACGGAAGTTGTCCTGTTCGAGGTCCTCGTTGGGGATCTGCACCGCGAAGTGCTTCTCGATGAACATGATGAGCTGGATGGTGAACAGCGAGTTCGCGATACCCCCTTCGAAGAGATCGTCGTCGTCGGCTATCTCCAGGTTAGGAAAGCTGCCGGCCAGGAACTTCCTGATCTCCGGACGCACCTGTGTCGTCATCGGACCTCCCAGTTGTAGGAGAAGAACCCCTGCTGGGTCTTACGGCCGTGGAGCCCGGCGTCGACCATCTTCTTGAGCAGGGGGCAGGGTCGGTACTTGCTGTCGCCGAAGCTCTCGTGGAGCACTTCGATGCTGTACAGGATGGTGTCGAGGCCGATCAGGTCCGCGGTCGCCAGCGGACCCATCGTGTGTCCGAAGCAGGAGGTGAACACCTTGTCCACGTCCTCGGGGCCGGCCACGTTCTCGTGCACGAGGAAAGCCGCCTCGTTGATGGTGAGCATCAGGACCCGGTTGGAGACGAAGCCCGGCGAGTCCTTCACCACGATCGCCGTCTTGCCCATGCCGGCCAGCAGTTCCTGCGCGGTGGCGACCGTCTCCGGCGTGGTGTGGTGGCCGGGGATCAGCTCGACGACGTTCTTCTGCGGCACCGGGTTCATGAAGTGGATGCCCACGATCCGCGGCGCCCGCCGGGTCAGTGAGGCGATCCGGGTGATCGGGATGGCGGAGGTGTTGGCGGCGAAGACCGCGCGCTCCGGGCACACGGCGTCGAGCACCGGGTACACCCGCTGCTTGATGTCCCAGCGCTCGGTGACGTTCTCGACCACGAAGTCCGCGTCGCCCAGTTCCTCGTAGTCGGTGGTGAAGGTGATCGCCTCCAGCGCCCTGGCCGCGTCGACCACGCCGGCGGTCGTGCCGACCAGCCGGCTGAAGCGCAGGTCGTTGCGTATCCGCTCGGCCGACCGGTCCAGCACCTCCTTGCTCACATCGATCAGAATCACGTCATGCCCGGCGGTCGCCAGATTCTGGGCCACCCCGCCGCCCATGACACCCGCGCCCACCACACCGACCCTGCTCACGTTCGCCTCCCGTCGTGTCCACGTCCGTCCGCGCGGACCGCGCCGGCCGGACACCTGTGCTGCCGAACTACCGCGCGGCGGCCCTGCGCCGGCGTCATTGCGCGTCCTGCCCGTGCGGAAGCTGCGCCGCGACGACCGCGGCGAGTTCGGCGACGGTGAGGTTGTCGAACAGGGACTGCAGGGCGACCTGGACGTGCAGGGTGTCCCGCAGCCGGGCCAGCAGTTTGATGCCGAGCAGTGAATGGCCCCCGATCTCGTAGAAGTTGTCGTGGACGCCGACCTCCGCCACACCGATCTGGTCCTGCCACAGCTCGGCGAGCGTCCGCTCCAGCGCGGTGCGCGGTGCGGTGTACGGGGTCGCGAGCGCGGGCCTGGGGTGCGCCGGAGCCGGTACGCCCGCCTCGGCCGCCGCCTCGGGGCCCGACTCGATCGCGCCGACGTTGCGGACGATCGCCGCCAGGTCCTTGGTCGCGACGACCACCTGGGGCGACAGGTCGCGGGACAGTACCCGTTCGAAGGCCGTCACGCCCTCCGAGGGCAGGATGCCCGTCTCCAGGTGGGCGAGGAAGGCGTTGTCACCGCGCTCCGCGGCCCCCGGGACCCGGGGGTAGGCGTAGTCGCCGACCTCGTCGGAGCGGTCGTCGCGCAGCGCCACCAGCTTGGTGTCCAGGGCGCGCGCCCGCTTCATGACGAACTCCTCGGCCCGCAGCAGTACCCGGCCGTCCTCGTCGAAGACGGTCACGTCGAAGGAGACCGTCTCCCCGGTGCCGCCCTCCCGGTCGCCCGGGTAGCTGAGCAGGCTGTGCACCCGTGCGGGCAGCGGGCCGAGGACGTCGATGGCCCGGTAGCGCAGCGGCATGAGGTAGTCGCGCTCCAGGTAGAGGCTGGCGAACCCGGTGGCGATGTCGAGCAGGAAGGGGTGCAGCCCGAGGGCGGCGACCTCCTCGCCGTAGCGCTCCGGCACCGCCAGCCGGGCCAGGGCCACGCCCTCGCCCGCCCAGACCCGCTCCACGCACCGCGAGCGCGGCCCGAAGGTCATCGGCCCGTCGTGCCGCACCTCGCCCGCGTCACGCAGGCCGTGCCGCTCCACCAGTTCCGAGACCTTGTACGGTGCGTCGGGCTCCGGCGGCGCCAAGGACAGCACGCGGCCCGTCACATGCTCGCTCCAGCGGCCGGCGCCGTCCGCGGCGGAGCGGTCGGCCGCGCTGACGACGGAGAACCGGCACTCGCCCGCCAGCTTCTCCATGACCACATGGACCTCCCTGGCCTGCCCGTCGGCCAGCACGACCGGCGCCAGGAACAGGACGTCCTCGAAGCGGAGTACGTCGCCGAGCCCCTGGTCGGCCGCGGCGGCCCGCACCATCTCCAGATACGCGGTGCCGGGGATCACCGGGATGCCGAGCATGCGGTGCTCGTCCACCAGCCAGTCCCGGGGGCTGCTGAACTCGGCCGCGTAGACCGCGTGGGCCGGCGTGTCGGCCAGGCAGGTGTGGAGCAGCGGATGGCCGAGGGCGCGCGGTCCCGGCGCCCGCTCCGCGGGCCGGCCGACCACCTTGGCCGCCATGCCGACCTCCTGCCAGGCGTCCCAGTTCACCGAGACCGTGTACGGCCCGCCGGCCGCGGACCGGTGGTGGGCGTAGGCGTCGAGGAAGGCGTTCGCGGCGCAGTAGTCGACCTGGCCGAGGCCGCCGCTGAAGGCGATGGTGGAGGAGCACAGCAGCACGAAGTCCAGCGCCGCCGCGTCGAGGACCGAGTCCATGAGCGCGTCCAGGACCAGTGCCCCGTGGGTCTTCGGCGTGAGGACCGCGGTCGCCGCCTCCGGGCGTTTGAGCTGCATCACGCCCGCGCCGGGGACACCGGCCGCGTGGATCACGCCGTGGACGGCGCCGAAGCGCCCGGTGGCCTCGGCGACGGCGGCCCGCATGCGGTCCTCGTCCGCGACGTCGGCCGCCAGGACCAGCACCTCGGCGCCCAGTTGCTCCAGCGCGAGCACCTTGCGGATCCTGGCCGCGGTCTCGTCCCCCTCCACCTGGGCGGCGAGCAGGCCCGCCCAGCCCTGCCTGGGCGGCAACGGCGAGCGTCCGACCAGCACCAGCCGGGCCCGCGCGGTACGCGCCAGGTGCTCGGCCAGCGCCAGGCCCATGCCGCCGAGCCCGCCGGTGATCAGGTAGACGCCGCGGTCCCTGATGCGCACCGGGGGCCGCTCGGGCTGCTCGACGCGCACCGGCTCCCAGCCCGGTGTCCAGCGGCCGCGTCCGCGGTGAGCGACGACCGGATCGGCGGGCCTGCGTACCAGTTCGGTCAGCAGCCGGTCGGCGGCGGCGGCGCCCTGTGCGGCCGGGCCCGTGCCCAGGTCGATGCTCTGCGCGGTGAGGCCGGGGTGTTCCTGCGGTGCCACCGTGACGGGGCCGATGACGGTCGCCTTCGCGGGGGTGACCTGCTCCCCGTCGGTGACCTGCCGCAGCCCGTCGGAGACGACGGCCAGGTGCAGCGGGGCGTCGGCGCCGTGCGCGCCCCAGGCCTGGGTGAGCAGCAGCAGGCTGTGGAAGCCGCGGCGCTGGAGGGCGTCGAAGTGCGCCACGGTGGGGCGCCCCGGGCTCTCGCCGGTCAGCGTCCACAGGTGGACGACCGTCTGCGGCAGGGCGTCCCGCTCCCCCAGGACGCGCAGCAGCTCGTGGTAGTCCTCGCGGCGGTCCGGCGTGACGGCGAAGCGGTGGTCGCCGAGCTGCTCGAAGCGCTCCGCGGCGACCACGGTGGTGACGTCGTGTCCCGCGGCGCCCAGCCGGTCCGCGACGCGCTGTCCCGTGCCCTGCCCGTCGGTGAACAGCAGCCAGCGCCGGGGCTCACCGGCCAGTTCCCCGTCGCCGACGGGGGCCAGCGGCGCGGTGGAGGTCCAGGAGGGCACGGAGAACCAGTCCGCGACGTCCGCGCGCTTGGCCATCGAGGCGGCCTGCGGCCGGTGCTGGGCGCGGCCGGCGCCGGGGGCGTCGTCGATCCAGTAGCGCCGGCGTTCGAAGGGGTAGGAGGGCAGCGGTACGCGCCCCGGCGACTCAGCTGCGTGGACCCGGTCCCAGTCCGGCTCGACACCGGCCAGCCAGAGCCGGCCGAGCGAGGTGAGCAGGAAGCGCGCGGCGGACCGGGCGGTGCGGTCGGCGGGCAGCGAGGACAGCGCCATCCGGTCGCCGCCCGCGCCCTCGGGCAGCAGCTGCAGCGCCAGGCTGCTGTACGCCTGTCCCGGCCCGACCTCCAGGATGATGCGCCCGGGGGTGCGCCACAGCTCGGTGACGGCGCCGGAGAAGCGGACCGTCTCGCACATGTGGCGGGCCCAGTAGGCGGGGTCGGTCGCCTCGCTGTCGGTGATCCAGGTGCCGGTGACGTTGGACAGGTACGGGATCTCGGGCGCGCGCAGCGTCACAGTCCTGGTCAGTTCCACGAACGGCGCCCGGCCCGGCTCCATCATCCGGGAGTGGAAGGCGTGCGTGGTCTGCAAGCGGCGGCAGGCGACACCGTCCACGGCGAGGCGCTCCTCCACCTCGGCGACCGCGTCGGCGGCCCCGGCGAGCACCGTCAGCGCGGGGCCGTTGACCGCCGCGACCGAGAGCCGCTCGTCCAGCAGCGCCGCCGGCTCCTCGGGCAGCGACACGGCGAGCATCGCGCCGCCGTCCAGCTCGTCGATCAGCAGCGCCCGCCTGGCGACCAGGAAGACGGCGTCCTCAAGGGTCAGGACCCCGGCGACGCAGGCCGCCACCCACTCGCCGATGCTGTAGCCGATCATGGCCTGCGGGCGGATGCCCCAGTCCATCCACAGCCGTGCCAGCGCCCACTCCACCATGAAGGTGACCGGCTGGGCGTGCACGGTCCGGTCCAGCTCCGCGGCCGCGGCGGACGGGCCCGCGCCGCGGGCGAGCATCGCGCGCAGGTCCATCCCGCCGCCGGCCGGCGCGGCGGACTCGGGGTAGAGCAGGGTACGCAGGTCCACGCCGAGGTGCGGCCGGAAGAGCGCCGCGCAGCGGTCGATCTCGGCGCGGAAGACCGGTTCCGACGCGTAGAGGTCCTTGGCCATGTGCGGGTACTGGTCGCCCAGGCCCGAGAACATGAACGCGACCTGCCGGGCGCCTGCCGGTCCCGCGGTCTGCCGCAGCAGCCGCCGCGGCGCCCGGGTCTCCAGCGCCTCGGCGGCGTCGTCCGGGTCGGCGCAGACCAGGGCCTGGCGGTGGGCGAAGACCTTGCGGCCGGCCTGCAAGGTGTAGGCGACGTCGGCCAGTTGCTGCCCCCCGTTGCCGCGCAGGTGCGCCGCGAGGCGGTCGGTGGCGGTCTCCAGGGCGGTGTCGGTGTGCGCCGACAGCGGCAGGAGCTGCCAGGGCCGCCGCGAGACGGTCGCGGGGCGGGCAGGCGCTTCCTCCAGTACGGCGTGCGCGTTGGTGCCGCCGGTGCCGAAGGAGCTGACCCCGGCGAGCCGGAGGGCGCCGTCGGTCTTCCACTCGGTGAGTTCGGTGTTCACGTGGAAGGGCAGGCGGGCGAAGTCGATGTCGGGGTTGGGCTGTTCGTAGTGCAGGCTCGGCGGGATCTGCCGGTTGCGCAGGGCCAGCGCCGTCTTGATCAGCCCGGCGACTCCTGAGGCGGCGTGGGTGTGGCCGATGTTGGACTTGACCGACCCGATGGCGTGCGAGCCCGTACGGCCGCCCGCCGCGCGGAAGGCCCGGGCGAGCCCCTCGACCTCGATCGGGTCGCCCAGCGCGGTGCCGCTGCCGTGGGTCTCGACGTAGCCGACCGCGGCCGGGTCGATGCCGGCCATCAGGTGGGCCGCGCGGATCGCCCGGGCCTGGCCGCTGACGCTGGGGGCGCTGAAGCCGACCTTGGCGGCGCCGTCGTTGTTGACGGCGGTGCCCTTGATCACCGCGTAGACGGTGTCCCGGTCCCGCAGCGCCTCGTCGAGCCGCTTGAGGACGACGATGCCGACGCCGCTGGAGCTGACGGTGCCGCGGGCCGCCGCGTCGAAGGAGCGGGTGAAGCCGTCCGGGGACAGGATGCCCTCCGGCTCGTAGAGGTAGCCCTCGGTCTGCCGGGCCCTGACCGTGCTGCCGCCGGCCAGCGCGAGGTCGCAGCCGCCGCTGAGCAGGGCCTGCGAGGCGAGGTGGACGGCCACCAGAGAGGTCGAGCAGGCGGTCTGCACGGTCAGGGACGGGCCGCGCAGGTCGAGTTTGTAGGACGTCCTGGTGGCCAGGTAGTCCCGCTCGCCGCTGAGGTGGGTCAGCAGCCACCCGGCGGATTCGGCCGTCCCGGGGTCGGCGAGGACGTGCCGCCGGTAGGTGTTCTCGTACGCCCCCGCGAAGACGCCGGTGGCGGCGGGGCGCCGGTCCCCCGCGTAGCCGCTGCTCTCCAGCGCCTCCCAGGCGCATTCGAGGAAGAGCCGCTGCTGGGGGTCCATCAGCTCGGCTTCCCTGGGGGTGATGGTGAAGAACCCCGCGTCGAAGAGGGCGGGATCGCCGAGGATCCCGCGCGCCCGCACGTAGTCCGGGTCGCGCAGCAGCTCTTCCGGGACGCCGGCCGCCCGCAGCTCGTCCTCACCGAATCGGGTGATGGACTCGACGCCGTCGCGCAGGTTCGCCCAGAACTCGTCCGGGTTCTCGGCGCCGGGATAGCGGCAGGCGATCCCGACGATGGCTATCTCAAGGCCCGTTGTCATATGTCGAAGTCCATCTGCTGTCGGCGCTGCTGAAGCTGTTGCGCCAGCCGTCGGTTTCCTTGCGCCGTGCCGAGTTCCTGCCCGGGGTCGCCCAGGTCGCCGGCGCTGGCGAGGTACGCGCCGAGTGCCTGGACGGTGGGGTGGGCGAACAGCTCCACGACGGGCACGTCCCGGCCGGTGACCTCCAGCAGCCGCACCTGGACCTGCCGGATGAGCAGCGAGTTGCCGCCCAGGTCGAAGAAGTGGTCGTGCGCGGTGACCTGTTCGAGGCCCAGCAGGTCGCACCAGATGCCCGCCACCGTGCTCTCCAGGGCCGTACCCGGCGCGGCCGGGGGCGCTCCCTGCGGCCGGACCAGGTGGGCGGCCAGCTCGGTGCGCTGGATCTTGCCGGTGCTGGTGCGCGGGATCTCCGCTACGCGGAAGAGCCGCCGGGGGATCTTGGTCTCGGCGAGCCGGGCGGCGAGGAAGTCGCGGATGTCGTCGTCGGTGGCCTGCGCCCCGGGCGCGACGACGACGGCGGCGGCGACCTCCTCGCCCAGAGTCGCGTGCGGGAGGGCGAAGGCCGCGGCCTCCACGATCGCGGGGTGCGCGAGCAGTTCCTCGTCGACCTCGACCGGCGAGACCTTCGTACCGCCCCGGTTGATGATCTCCTTGATGCGGCCGGTGATGAAGAGGTAGCCGTCCTCGTCCAGGTAGCCGCTGTCGCCCGTACCGAACCAGCCGTCGGCGAAGGCGGCGGCGTCGGCTGCCGGATTGTTGTCGTAGCGGCTGATGACCGTGGCGCCGCGCAGCACGATCTCCCCGGTCTCGCCCGCTGCCAGGAATTTCCCGTCCTCGCCGCGCACGGCCAGCTCGTTGCCGATCGAGACGCCGACGGAGCCCGGCTTGCGCTCGGCGGGCGGCAGCGGGTTGCTGGTGATGATCGAGCAGGCCTCCGTCATGCCGTAGGAGTCGATGACCGGGGCGCCGGTGGCGCGCTCCAGCGACTCCCGCAGCCGAGCGGGCAGCGGCGCCGAGGCCGAGCGGACGAAGCGCAGCGGGCGGGCCGGCGCCATCTGGCGGTTCGCGAGGGTGCCCGCGACGGCCTGGTGGATGGCGGGTACCGCGGTGTACCAGGTCGGCTCGAACGACCGGAGCCAGCCGGGGAAGGCTGCGGCGTCGAAGCCCGGCGGGCACACGACGCTCGCGCCGGCCCACAGGGTCGCCAGCAGCGGGCTCATCAGGCCGTGCCCGTGGAAGAGCGGCAGGACGTTCAGGCACCGGTCCTCCTCGCCGAGGGCGAGGCTGGCCGCGATGTTGCGGGCGGAGGCGCAGACGATGTCGTGGGTCTGGGGGACGAGTTTGGGCCGGCCCGTCGTGCCCGAGGTGTGCATGAGGAAGGCGGTGTCGGCCCCGCTCCCGGCGGGGGAATCGACCGGGGGTGCCGGGGTTGCCGGGTCGTGGCCGGCCGGGAGGGCCGAGGTGTCGGGGACGAGGTCGAACTCGCCGGCCGCGCCGCCCGGCACCGGCACCAGTTCGATGACGAGGCGGCCCTGCGCCCTGGCGACGGCCGCCGCCAGGGTGTCGGCGCCGCGCCGGACGACGAGCGCCGTGATGTCCATGTCCGCGAACAGGGCGTCGAATTCGCGGGCCTTCCCCGCGGGGTCGAGCGGGGCGACCACGGCCGCGCAGGCCACGGTGACGAGGGCGACCGCCGCGTCGGGACCGCCGGGCAGCGCGACGGCGACGCGGTCGTCGCGGCCGACGCCCGCCGACGCCAGCGCCTGCGCCGCCCGGTCGGCCTGCCGGCGCAAAGCGCCGTAGGTCAGCGCGGGCAGGCCGGGCGCGAGGATCGCCGGCGCCCCGGGCCTGCGCTCGCCGTGCTCCCGCAGCAGCAGGCCGAGGTGCCGGATCTCGGTGGTGCTGGTCTGTCGTGCCGTCACGGCGTCACTCGCAGATGTCATCGCCGCTCCTCTCACGCGAACGGGGTGCCAATGGGCGGGGGGTGAGTGTCAGCGGGCGGCCTGTGCGTCGGCTGGTCTCGCCGGGGCCGCGGCGGCCGGGCGGGTCGGGCCGCGCAGCTGGGTGGTGACGCGGGCCAGCCTGCCGCCCTGGAAGACGGCCGCCGCCAGGGTTTCGCGGCTCGGCAGCGGCCCGTCGGCAGCGGTGTGCGAGATCCCGTACGGGTTCCCGCCCGCCGTGGTGATCGACGGGTCCGTGTAGCCGGGGGGCACGATGACCGCTCCCCAGTGGTGCATGGCGTTGTAGAAGGCGAGCAGCGCGGATTCACTGCCGCTGTGCGGGTGGGAGGTCGTGACGAATCCGGTGGCCGCCTTGCCGTCGAGCCTTCCCGACGCGCGCAGCGGCTCGCACTCCTCGATGAACTGCAGCAGCAGCGGCGAGACGGTCCCGATCCGTGCGTGCGCTCCCATGGCGACCGCGTCCGCCCACTCCACGTCCGCCGGGGTCGCGCCGCGGCTTCCCCAGTGCCTCGACGCGCCGACCGGGAGCAGCCTGACCTCGGCGCCCGCCGCCATGGCGCCCTCGGCGAGCGCGGCGGCCAGCGCGCGGGTGGCGCCCTCGCGGGGATCGCAGATGACCGCGATCCGCCCCGGGCTGCCGGCCGGCGGGTCGTCGCGGCCCGCCGCCATCCGCGCGGCGGCCCGGCTGACCCGCACCCCGAGCGTCTGCGCGGCCCACAAGGGCGCGGCGCCGACCGCCCCTTCCTGGTCCGAGGGCGCGCAGACCCCGTAGGGGTTGGCGCCCGCGGCGGTGAACGCCTCGTCGGTGGTCCCGGCCGACAGGATCAGCGCGCCCCAGTGGTACATGCTCTGGTAGAGCGCCAGCAGGGTGGTCTCGCGCCCGCCGTGCAGGCTGTTGGAGGTGGTGATCGCGGTGACCACCCGGTCGGCGAGCGCGCCCTCGCGCCACAGCGCGGAGGCCGACTCGATGAACCGCTTGAGCGGGGACGAGATGTTGCCGTAGTAGGTGGGGGTGCCCAGCACCACCCCGTCCGCCCAGCGCAGGTCCTCGGGGGTGGCCACCGGGATCCCGTGCAGATCGGCCCGCTCCCCGCCCTGCGGGTCCCCCGGCACGCGGAGCAGGCGCACGTGTGCGCCGCCCGTACCCGCACCGGCGGCTGCCGCCTGCGCGAGCGCGTGGACGGTTCCCCTCCTGCTGTAGTAGATGACGGCGATATTGGGCGCCCTGCGCATGATTCCCCGCCCTATGGCGATTCCGCGAGCCGGAAACCCACCGCGTAGTGGGACCGGTCGTACAGTCCGTGCCGGCGCCGGCAGCGCGCCAGATCCCCCCGGCGGGTGAAGCTGCCGCCCCGGACGATCCGGTAGCTGCTGAACGACCGCAGCCGCTCGTCGGCGGACTGCATGCCCGCCGGGTAGGCGACGAGGTCGTCGGCGATCAACTCGCCGCCCGGGTAGGGCCGGTAGTCGTCCGCCGTGTACTCCTCGACGTTCCCGGCCAGGTCGAGCACGCCGAAGGGCGACCGGCCCGCCGGGTAGATGCCGACCGGGGTGGTGGACAGCGGCCCGGCCTCCGAGGTGTTCGCGGCGTCCTCGCGGAAGGTGTCGCCCCACGGGTATTCGCGGGCCTCGCCGCCGGTCGCCGCGTACTCCCACTCGGCCTCGGCCGGCAGCCGGAAGGCGCGGCCGGTCCTGGCCGCCAGCCAGTCCGCGTAGGCGTCGGCGGCCAGCGGCGGGACCGTCCACACCGGATGGTTGGCGAGCTGGTCCGGGTAGCAGCCGAAGTGCCAGGAGGTGGGCAGCCACCGGGCGCGGGTGTCCTCCAGGAAGCGGCGGTATTCGAGGTTCGTCACCGGATAGCGCATGATCCGGAAGGCGCCGATCTCCACGTCGTGGGCCGGGCACTCCTTCCTGAGGTACGCCTCCTGGAGCCCGGAGTCCGACCACTGCCGCAGGACGTGGCCGATGCGCTCCTCCGCGAGCCCGATACGCACCCGCGCCGCCGGGATGTCCACCATGGCCGGGTCCTCGGGCCGTACCCGGGGATCCCCCGCGAGGCCGCACAGGGACGCGGCCATGTACCGCCGCCCGAACGGCGACCCGGGGTCCTCCGCGATCCGGGCGAGGCCGTCGGGGGACTCACCCAGCAGCTCGGCCGCGTGCCCGCCGAGGTCCTCGGGCGACGAGCGCCCCTGGAACCACGGCGGCAGCCGCATGGCCTGCCGGTCGCCGATCATGTCCAGGTTGACGGCCATCGGCTCCCCGCTCGCGACCGTCACGGCGCCACCTCTTCGACCAGCCGGAAGCCGATGGCGTAGATCTTCCGGTCGAACCAGCCGTGGCGTCTGGCGCAGCGGGCCAGGTCCCCGAAGCGGGTGAAGCTGCCGCCGCGCGCCACCCGGTAGCTGCCGGAGGCGGTGAGGTCGTCGGCCACGTCGGCGCCGCCGGGGTAGGCCGCGTAGTCGTCGGCGACGAATTCCTCGACATTGCCGGCCATGTCGTCGGCGCCGAAGGGCGACCGGCCCGCCGGGTAGATGCCGACCGGGGTGGTGGACAGCGGCCCTTCCTCGACCGTGTTCGCGTGGTCGCTGCGGAAGTCCGGCCCCCACGGGAATTCGCGGTCCGCCCCGCCCGCGCCGGCCGCGTACTCCCACTCCGCTTCGGTGGGGAGCCGGAAGGGGCGGCCGGTGCGCGCGGCCAGCCAGCCGGCGTAGGCGTCGGCGTGCTCAGGGCGCACCGTCCAGACCGGGTGGTTGGCGCGGTGGACGGGGTAGCAGCCCAGCTCCCAGGAGGTGGGCAGCGCGTCCAGGCCGGTGTCCTCGAGGAACACCCGGTATTCCAGGTTGGTCACCGGGTAGCGCATGATCCGGAAGGCCCCGATGGCGACCCGGTGGCGGGGGGTCTCCTTGCGGATCCAGGACTCCAGCACACCGACGTCGGCCCACTGGCGCACCACCTCGGCCACCCGCTCCGGCGGCAGCCCGATCTCGCACCGCGCCGCCGGGACCGGGACCGTCTCCGGGTCGCCCGGCCGGATACGGGGGTCGCCGGTGAGCGCCAGCAGCGAGCCCGCGGCATAGCGGCGGGCGAACTTCTGGTTCTCGTCGGCGCACACCGCGGCGAGGTCGGCCGGCGGCAGCGCGAACAGGTCGGCGTGGCCGGCGAACACGTCGTGCGGCACTCGTTCCACGAGCGAGTCGGGCAGCCCCATCGCCTGCCGGTCGTTCAGCCGGTTGGGATCCTTGACGATCGGTAGGGGCCGCCCGGACGGAGCGGTCACGCGGGTTCCCCCGGTATCTCGTAGACGTTGCTGTCGTAGGAGCCGGCCAGGAACAGCCCGCGGTCCGCGTCGTAGGCGAGCGAGGAGATGCCGGACGTGGTCGGCCGGTCCTCGACGACCCACTCCTGGCTCCGGCTGTCGTAGATCTTGACGTGGCCGTGGTAGGAGCCGGTCGCGATCAGCCGTCCCGAGGTGTCGGCGGCGACGCACTTGATCGAGTTGGGGTGGGTGGTGGGCACCACGCGCGAGGTGAAGTCGGGCTCCCACAGGCGCAGCTGGAGGTCGCGGCCCACGCTGGCGAAGCGTCCGCCGTCCAGGCCGACGCAGCCGTTGGCGATCCGGTCGTGCGCGGCCTCGATCCGGTGCACCAGTTTCAGCGTCCGCGCGTCGTGCCAGGCCACACCGGTGTCGGCGCAGACGGAGAAGAGCAGGTCGCCGGAGGCGGCGACGCCCTTCACCGCGTTCGGGTGCAGCGGTATGTCGACCACGTGGTGCAGCTCGCCGTCCGCGTCGAGCCGGAAGACCAGGCCCTCGCCGGTGTAGGCGCCGATCAGCACGTGGGCCACGCCGTCGATCTCGAAGCGGGCGCCGCAGTTGAGCGGGGAGCGGTGCTGGTGCAGGACCTGGCCGGTACCGGCGTCGAGCACCTTGCCGAGCTGGCCGCCGGTCACCGTCAGGGTCGCGCTCACCGGGGTGAGGAAGTTGCACAGGCTGCCCATCCGGGCCTGCTCCACGCCGTCCCTGGCCACGATGCCGGCGTCGCCCACGGTGTAGACGCTGCCGCCGTGCGCGACGACCGCGTTGACGCCCGGGGTGGGGGCCACCTCGCTGGTGCTCCACTCGCCGCTGGAGTAGTCGAAGGAGCGGTAGGAGGCGCCGAAGGTGCCGAAGACCAGGACGGTGCCGGCCGCGAAGGCGCAGGACCGGGGCCACACGTCGTCGGGGATCTCGGACTGGCCGACCCTGCGCAGGTCGCCGCCGGAGGTCTCCCACAGCAGCAGCTTGCGGTCGTAGCTGAGGCTGACCAGCAGATTGCGCCCGCTGCCGAGGACCAGGCGCTTGATGCCGGCGTCGTGTCCCTGGACGGCGGTGCGCTCCTCGCCGCGGATCACGATGATCTGGCCCTCGTCGTTGCCGGCGTAGATCGTGCCGTCGCCGTCGATGACGATCGTGTCGGTCTCGACGCCGCCGAGGTCGATGTCCTCCAGCAGCTCGCCCGTGTCGGAGGACCAGCGCTTCACGGTGCCGTCGTCGCTCGACGTGACGAGCTGCGACCCGTCCGCCGACCAGTCCACCGAGATGACGTCGGCGGTGTGGCCCGCGCAGGAGTGGACGAGATTCCCGCTGAAGTCGTAGACCCGCAGGCGGTGGTCGCGCGAGGCGGTGGCGACCAGTTCCCTGGTCGGGTGGAACGCCGACATCTCCACGTCGTCGGCCTGGTCGTTCAGGACCGCGCGCAGGCGCAGGTCGGGCACGGACCACAGGCGCGCGGTGTAGTCGCTCGACGACGTCACCAGTAAGGTGCCGTCGGGGCTGAAGGCGCACTGGTTCGCCAAGTGGTCGTGCAGCACGCGGTTCACCGGGCGGTCGGTGCTCTGATCCCACAGGATCACCTGGTTGTCATAGCCGGCGCTCGCTATGTACTTGTCCTCATAGGCGGCGATTCCGCTGATCGGACTCTTGTGCTCGATCACGATCCAGGCTCCTCGTCAGTCAATTTCGATGGAATGGCCGGCGTGCATGACTTTGGCCTTGAGGTACTTGCGATTCGAATCGGTGACATGCACACCTGTGAGCCGCTGACTGTGGACGACGACGCCGCTCTCGCGTAATTGCCGGATTTTTTCCGGATTGTTCGAGAGAATCTCGATCTCTTTGAGGCCCAGCGCGACAAGCATCTGCGCCGCAGAGGAATAGGTGCGCTGGTCGTCCAGGAAGTTCAGCGCCCGGTTCGCCTCGAAGGTGTCCATGCCGGTGTCCTGCAGCGCGTAGGCGTCCAGCTTGTTGTACAGCCCGATGTCGCGCCCCTCCTGGCGGAGGTAGAGCAGGATGCCGCCTCTCTCGTGCATCAGGAGCAGGGCCTCGCGCAACTGCGGACCGCAGTCGCAACGGGCCGATCCGAGCACGTCGCCGGTCAGGCACTCCGAGTGCAGCCGGACGATCGGGACGGCCTGCGACAAGGCGTCGCCGAACACCACGAGAAGGTGCTCGCGGCCGTCGGCGAGTCCGTTGAAAGTGATGATCTCGGTCACTGCGAACTCGCCGTCGGCGACCTGGAGCGGAACACTCACCCTGGCACGGATACGGGGAGGCCCTGGCTGGTTTTCAGCCGCCTGCTCGGGTACGTGAATTCCGTTGAGCGAGTGGGAAGAACGGTTATCTAATGACATCCCCCGCCACCTGAAGTCGGCTACTCGTCTAGCCGGAACCATTGTGACGCTGGTTGCGGCATTCGAATGCCGCAGGTCCGACTTGATCCAGGCGACACCCTGTCGCAGCAACGCGGACGTGTCAAGGGTGCCCAACACAATCGCTTTGGGATGATCTTGAATTCCGAACTCGGCGCTTTGCCATTCACAGAGCACCCGCCACGCAAAGAGTTCAGAACCGGCCACGGCGTGGGTTATCAGCCACAACGGCGGGACGGAATTCAAGATTCCGGAGCGGCGTCCGGGCCGCCGGAAGGAGCGATTCGGCTGCTCAGAGCCGTCGGGACGGCGGGTCGGGCCGGACGCCCGCCGCGCGGGGAGGGCCGCGCGACAGGCGGAGAATCAGTCTCTGTGGCCCGTAATCGCGATGATGATGCCGAGTCCGATCATGGAAAGGCCGCCTATCGCGCCGACGAGGGCGAGGCGCCTGGGCGACCGCGCGAACCAGCTTCGCGCGGTCGCCGCCGCCAGTCCCCACACACTGTCGGAGACCACGGCGATGACATTGAAGACCAGACCGAGCACCAGCATCTGCACGGCGATGTGCCCGTGGTGGCGGTCGACGAACTGCGGCAGCACCGCGGCGAAGAACACGATGGTCTTGGGGTTGGCCACACCGACGGCGAACCCCTCCCACAGCGTGCGGGCGCCGCCGTAGGCGGGTCCTTCACCGCTGAACGAGGCCTGGAGCGCGCCGCGCTGGCGCATCGCCTTGACACCGAGGTAGACCAGATACGCGGCGCCCAGCAGCTTGAGCACCGTGAAGACGAGTTCGGAACGTTCCACGACCGTGCCGACGCCGAGTGCGACGGCGATGACGAGCAGATAGGCCCCCAGGGTATTGCCTGCGACGGTGGTCAGCGCGGCCCGGCGCCCCTGCGCCAGGGCTCGCCCGACCACGAACAGCACGCTCGGGCCGGGGATCACGATCAGCAGGAACGACACGGCCGCGAATGCCAGTAAGCGGTCTGTAGACAACATGAGCCACATACAAGCACGCACACCCCTGGGACGTCAGAGATTTCCGGCACGCGGCCCGACATACGGTCAACGCGGTGCCGCACGTACGCACCGCGCCGCATCGCCGCCGGTCACGGCGTGTGCCGCGGTCTCCGGCAGGCGGCTGAGGCGGCGCGCCCGTTCCGGCCGGGCCTCCCCGCCCGGCCGGGGCGGGCCGCCGCCGGGCCGTTTTGCGGCGCGGCACCGGATTCCGGGACGATAGCCCGCATGGCCTCATCGAAACAGTTTGAGCCCGCGTCCGGGACCCGGGATTTCCTCGCAGCAGAGTACGAGAAGCGTGAGCACGCCTTCGCCACGATCCGCGGCGTGTTCGCCCGCTACGGCCTCCAGCCGCTCCAGACCCCCGCGTTCGAGCGCCTGGACGTGCTCGCCGGCAAGTACGGCGACGAAGGCGACAAGCTGATCTTCAAGATCCTGCGGCGCGGGGAGCACGAAGCCAGCGGCGAGGCCGACCTCGCGCTGCGCTACGACCTCACCGTGCCGCTGGCCCGCGCGGTGGCCGCGTACGGCAGCCAGCTCCCCACGCCGTACAAGCGCTACACCATCGCCCCGGTGTGGCGGGCCGACCGCCCCGGCAAGGGCCGCTTCCGCGAGTTCGTCCAGTGCGACCTGGACATCGTGGGCTCCTCCTCGCCGCTGTGCGACGCCGAGATCGTGCTCGCCCTGCACGACGCGCTGGACTCGCTCGGGGTGCCGGAGTTCCGTTTCCTGCTGAACTCCCGGCAGGTGCTGTTCGGGCTGCTGGAGGCCTACGACGTCCCGGCGGAGCTGGGTTCCGGCGTCCTCATCACGCTCGACAAGCTGGACAAGCTCTCACCCGAGGCGGTCGTCGCCGAACTGGTCGCCGGCCGGGGCCTGGCGGCCGATGTGGCCCAGGGCCTGGTGGACGACCTCACCGCGCCGGACGCCGCCGAGAGGATCAGGGAAGGGCTCAAGGCGAGCGAGACCGGGCAGACGGGCCTGGCCGAGGTCGACCGCCTGCTGGCACTCACCAAGGACACGATCCCCGCCGCACGCATCGCCTTCACCCCGAATCTGGTCCGCGGCCTGGACTACTACACCGGCATCATCTTCGAGGTCGTGGCGCCCGGCGTGCCCGGGTCGATCGCGTCGGGGGGCCGCTACGACGGCCTGATCGGGCGGCTCGGCGGAAAGGACTCGCCGGCCTGCGGCGGCTCGCTCGGCATCGAGCGCATCCTGCCGCTGCTCGACCAGGGCGCGGAGGCGGACTACGCGCAGATCGACGTGGCCGTGACCGTCATGGACGAGGATCTGGCCGCCGAGAGCTTCCGGCTGGCCGACCGCGTCCGCCAGGCCGGGATCCGCACCGGCGTCTACCTCGGGTCGAGCCGGAAGTTCGCCAGCCAGATGAAGTGGGCCAGTGGGCAGGGAGCCCGCTTCTGCCTCATCCACGGAGCCGCGGAGCACGCCGACGGCGCGGTCACCGTGCGGGACATGGTCAGCGGTGAGCAGACCAGGGTCGCGTTCGACGAAGCCGCCGCGGACATCGCCCGGCGGTTCGCACCGGCCGGCTGACCCGCACCGGGACACCCCGTTCCGCTGCCGACCCGTCCCGGGACAAACGGATGGGAACGCAAGGCGATCGGATCTTCGAGATCACCGCGGAGCGGGGGTTTCCCGATCCCCGGCCGAGTTTCGGGGACTCCCTGTGCGAATGGGGGAGCACGGGTGTCCGCGACTTCTCCGCGATGATGCGCGGCTGTATCACGCGCCCCCGGGAGAACACCGGACACCGGCGCAACGCATGGAACGGCGAAGCGGGGTCCGGCGTCGCGGACGGGATCTTGTCCGCCGAATGCGGCCCGGCCTCATCAAGGCACCGGTGCCCCCTGGCGTCCCTGAGAAGACCGTCACGTCCCTGCTTTATCCGGACGCGTGGCGTCCGTTGTTCCGGAGGCACGACTTCCGCCCGGTCGCACCGGCGAAAGGCCCTCGCCAATCCGCCCTCGCAGGGCCGGACAGCCGCACGGGGGCCTTCCGGGCGTCCTACGGCGGGGGCGGTCGGGGGTGGCGACAGCAGTCGGCCTGGGGGCCAGAAAGTATGGCCGATTCCCGCTGGCGCGCCACGGAACCATTGAGATGATTTCCCGGTGAGGAACACGTACCGGCACCACGACCGATACGATCAAGCTCTCCGGCACGGCTTTCACTTCACCAAAGGGATGACCCCTGGGTTTTTGAAGAATTGCCGGCACGTATCCCCGTCCGCCCCCTGGGGGGCGCTTTTTCATGATCCTGCCGAACAGCGGCGGGCTACGCTGCCCCCGCTGTCTGGTGTGTGCACCCCGTTATGACGGACCCCGTACTACTCGTCCACTGCGCGCGGCATGAAATCCGCCATGTCCGACACCGGATACGAGTGCCCGATCGACCGTCTCGGGTGGCCGGAATGCGACACGAGATCCAGCGAAAGCAGTTTGTCGGGCTGCTCGGGCGCCTCGATCGACGGATCGCAGGCAAGAATCGCCTGGTGCAGGTGGCGGATTCGCGGCGACGGTTCCAGGCCGAGTTCGTCGTGCAGCACCTTGCGGAGCCGCTGCACGACACCGAGGGCCTGGATGCGCCGGCCCGAGCGGTACAGGGCGAGCATGAACTGCGCGTGCAGGTTCTCGTGGGTCGGGTACTGGTTGGTCAGCGAACTGAGTTCGCCGAGCAGGTCATGGTGGCGGCCCAGCCGCAGATCGGCCTCGATCCGCTGCTCCTGCACGCTGATCCGGCTCTCCTCCAGGCCGACGAGGTGGGTGCGCAGGATGGGTCCCGCGGTCACGTCGGCCAGGGCCGCGCCGTTCCACATGGTCAGCGCCTGGCCCAGCAGACGGGAGGCGCGGGCGTCGTCCTTGCTCAGGGCGGCCCGCCCGTCGCGGACCAGGTCCGCGAACACGTTGACGTCGAGCGCGTCGCACCGCACGGAGAGCAGGTATCCCCCGCCGCGGGTCTCCAGGATGCGCCGTGCCGCCTGCAGGCTGCCGATTCGCGGCACTTGCCGCAGCTTGTGCCGTAATTGCAGAATGTACGACTGCAGCGTCGACATCGCAGTATTCGGCGGGTTGTCTTCCCAGAGTTCCTCGATGCAGGTGCTCGTGGACACAACCTGATTGGCGTTCAGCAGGAGCAGCGCCAGCAGCTGGCGCTGCTTCGGAGCCGTCGGAGCGTAGAAGCGATCCTGTTCGTACACCCGGAGCGGGCCGAGTATGGCGAATTCCATGAAGGCCTGGTACCACCTTTCCAAGTGACGCAGCGTACCGGGAGAAGGGATGGTGCAGTCGGAAGCCCCAAACGCGAGCCAGGTCTATCATTTTTTTGGACGCAACCAGTGGGGATTTTATGCGCCGCCGGAGCCGAAATCAAGCATTCCCCGCAAAATACCCGACAGTACATTAGGATCGCATCTCCCCGACAATTGCAAATTGTCGTTAAATTAATTTACGGGAGCGACACCTCTGACGGGCGCGGAGTGAGTGGTCGGCCGACCTGAGAGCGGAAGTAATACCAGTACACAGCTGTGATCTGCGCCCACTCTGGTGGTTCTCGATGGTGGCTGGATCTCAGACACCTGGAGGCGGCCGGCCTGCCGCGACGGGCGAAACTTGCCCGCCCACCCTTTGCAGAGCATACTGTTCCACAGATACGGGACAGTTTGTTCCAGACATCTCCCTTCCCGCGGCTCACTGTCAGGAGTTCCCTCGTGACCGATCGAACCGTCCGGCCGGGGGTCATGCCCCTCCCGGGCGACACTGCTCAGGCCTCCTCCTCCCGCAAGGGGCTGGCTCTCACCCTCATCGCACTGGCCCAGATGATGGTCGTGCTGGACGTCTCGGTCGTGAACGTGGCCCTGCCGTCCATCCAGGGGGCGCTCGGCTTCTCCGCGTCGAACCTGGAATGGGTCGTCAACGCGTACGCCCTGACCTTCGGCGGCCTGCTGCTGCTCGGCGGCCGGATCGCCGACAAGTACGGCCAGCGCAGGACCTTCATGGCCGGCGCCGCGCTGCTCACCGTCTCCTCGCTGCTGGGCGGTCTGGCCCAGGACCAGGCGTGGCTGCTGAGCGCCCGCGCCGCCCAGGGCGTGTCGGGCGCGCTCATCGCCCCGGCCGCCCTCGCCCTGCTCACCAGCACCTTCGCCGAGGGCGCCGAGCGCAACAAGGCGATGGGCGTCTACGGCGCGGTATCCGGCATCGGCGGCGCGCTGGGCAATGTGCTCGGCGGCGTCTTCACCGACGAACTCAGCTGGCGCTGGGTGCTGTTCATCAACGTCCCGATCGGCGCCTTCGTGCTGGCGTCCGCCACCCGGGCCTTCCGCGAGTCCCGTCCGGCCGGCGGCCGGCTGGACCTGCCGGGCGCCCTGTCGGTGACGGCCGGCATGTCGCTGGTCGTGTACGGGCTGATCAACGCGGCCAGCCACTCGTGGGGCAGCACCGGCACCGTCGTGCCGCTGGCCGTCGGCGGCGCGCTGCTGATCGCCTTCCTGCTGATCGAGGCCCGCTCCGCCTCCCCGCTGCTGCCGCTGCGGATCTTCCGCAACGGCAACCGGTCCAGCGCCTACGCCATCATGCTCGCGGTCGGCTCCGCGCTGATCGTGCTGTTCTACTTCCTGACCCTGTACATCCAGATCGTGCTGCGGTTCAGCCCGCTCAAGACCGGATTCGCCTTCCTCACCTTCGCGGTGGGCGCGGCGGTCTTCGCCACGCTGAGCAGCGCCGTGGTGGCCCGGGTCGGTCCGCGGCTGCTGCTGAGCGTGGGCACGCTGGTGTCCGCGGGCGGCATGTTCTGGCTGTCCCGCATCGACGCCGACAGCGCGTACTTCGGGTCCCTGTTCGGCCCGCTGCTGATCGCGGGCAGCGGTATCGGGCTGTGCTTCGTGCCGCTGACACTCGCGGCGGTGGCCGGGATCAGGGGCGAGGAGACCGGTATCTCGTCGGCACTGCTCAACGCCAGCCAGCAGGTGGGCGGCGCGCTCGGCCTCGCGGTGCTCGGCACGGTCGCCGCGACCGCGACCCGGCACCGGATGGAGAAGCTGCTGCCCGGCAGCGAGGGCGCCGGCAGCAAGAGCAGCCGGCCGGTCCCACCGCAGGTCCAGCACGCCGTCAACGACTCACTGGCGCACGGCTACAGCATCGGATTCCTGATCGCCGGCTTCGTCCTCATCGGGGCGGCGGTCATCGCGGCCACCGTGATCCGGGTCTCGTCCGAGGACGCGGCACGTACCGACGTCGCCGTCTGATCACCCGCTAGGAGACACTGATGAGCACCGACACCCGATACGACACGCTGTCCAAGCTGGACTTCGCCATGATGTACGCCGCCCACGACGCCTTCCGGCGCGACGCCGCACGGCTGATCACGGCGGCCGACGCCCGCACCGGCGACCCGGCGGCCTTCCGGCACGGCTGGGCGGACTTCGCGCGCTACCTGACCATCCACCACACCGCCGAGGACAACAGCCTGTGGCCGCCGATCAGGGCCAGGGTGGGCGGGGACGCCGGCCGGGTGGCGCTGCTGGACGCCATGGAGGCCGAGCACGCCGTGCTCGACCCGCTGATGGACTCGGTCGGCGAGCAGCTCGAAACAGGCGACACCTCCCGGCTGCGGGCGACCCTGGAGGAGCTGGCAGCGGCGCTCACCGCGCACCTGGCGCACGAGGAGACCGAGGGCCTGCCGCTGGTGGACGCGGTCCTGACCGAGCAGGAGTGGGACGCCTTCGGCCAGGAGCAGCGGCGCACCATCGGCCTGCGGGGCGCCGCCCACTTCTTCCCCTGGATGCTGGAGGGCGCGTCGCCCCAGGTGGAGCAGCGGGTGCTGGCCATCGTCCCGCCGCCGGTCAGGTTCCTTTACCGTAGGCAATGGCGCCCCAAGTACGACAGGAAGTCACCGTGGGGGCCGTCCTCCCGCGCCTGAGGCACTGGCGCGGGGGCGGGAACGGATCGGAGTCGAGATGCCCACGTCAACCGGGGCGGGAGAGTTCTCCAGCGCCCCGCAGCGCGGACCGGATCCGCGGGCGGCACGCAGCCGCGCCGCGGCGCTGGGCGCCGCGCAGCAGCTCCTGGTGGAGCAGGGCTGGTCGGCCGTGACGCATGTCGCCGTCGCCGCGCGCAGCGGGGTCGGGCGCACCACGCTCTACCGGCACTGGCCCGACGCGGCCGAGCTGATCAGGGACGTCATCGCGCAGCGGATAGCGGGGGCGCACACCACGCCGACCGGCGAGCTGCGCGATGACCTGGTGCAGGAGCTGGAGGGCCTGCGCGCCCTGCTGCACGATCCGGTCAGCGAGACCGGCCTGCGGGCGGTCATCGAGCGGGCCGGCGCCGACCCGGTGTTCTCCGAGCTGAAGGAGTCGCTGTACCGCAACGGCTCGCAGGTCTTCCGCCTGGTGATCGACGACGCCAAATTCCGCGGCGAGCTGCCGGCGCACCTGGAGACCGACCGGGCGATCGACGAACTCGCCGGGCCGCTGGTGTACCGCAGACTGCTGGCCGGCCGCACCTTCGACACCGGCTACGTCGAGCTGGTCGTCGACGATTTCCTGGCCGCGCACGCGGTCCAGTGAGCCGCGGGGCCGCGGCGGTGAACCGCGGCACGCGGCCCGTGAGCCGGGGCCCCGCCCGCCGCGATCGGTGAAGCGGAGAGGGCCGGCCCGCCCCGACACGGGGTGGGCCGGCCCTCTCCGCGCGCCGCGGCGGGACGCCCGGCGCTCAGCGGAAGGCGTGGGCGTGCTCGGTCGCCCACTGCCGGAACGTACGGCCGGGGGCACCGAGCGCCTGCTCCACCCCGGGGAAGACCCGGCCGCGGAAGTCGTCGCCGGACTCCAGGGCGGTACGCAGCGCCTTGACCACGCCGTCCGCGGTCTCCTGCGAGTAGCGGGCGGCCAGCACGGCGTGGTGCTCCTCCAGGGAGATCTGCTCGAACCGCAGCGGGCGGCCCAGCACCTCCCCCAGCACCGCGACCTGCTGGCGTGTCGTCAGCGCCTCGGGGCCGGTCAGGGCGTAGGCCACACCCTCGTGCCCGTCGGTGGTCAGGGCGCGCACCGCCACGTCCGCGATGTCCTCGGGGGCGACGAGGGCCTCGGCCAGGTCGGCGATCGGGCTGCGCACCACCGACTCGCCGCGGACGCCGGGCGCCCAGCCCAGCGCGTGCGTCATGAAGCCGTTCGGCCGCAGGATCGTCCAGCCGACCGCGGACTCGGTCAGCGCCCGCTCGGCCATCCGGTGCCAGCGGCCCAGCGGGGTGTCGTTCTCCTCGTCGACCTCCTCGACGCCCAGCGTGGACAGCTGCACGATGTGCGTGACGCCCGCCTGCTGCGCCGCGGCCACCAGGCGGGCGTCGTGGCTGCTCTTGTTGTGGCCGAGCGACATCAGGAAGACCTTGTTCACCCCCTCGAGGGCGGCCGGCAGGGTGGCGGGGTCGCCGAGGTCGGCGGCCACCACGTCCACGCCCTCGGGCAGCCGGGCCCGCGACGGGTCGCGGGTCAGCGCCCGTACCTTGTGGCCGGCCGCGTACAGCCGGGTCAGCACCTTGCCGCCGATGTTGCCCGTGGCTCCGGTCACCAGAAACATGGTCATCCCTCCTCGTCGGTGGGGCGCCGCGGTCCGCGGGCGCCCGGGGTCACTCGGGCCGGTCGAGCACGGTACGCAGCGCGGCCTCCAGGCGGCCGGCCTCGTGGTGGTCCTGCGCCCGCCAGGCGATGAAGCGGTCCGGGCGGACCAGGGCGGCGCCGGCCGGCGTGACGCCGTACGCCTTCTCCCAGCCGTCGAGGCGGTGCACCGGCAGGTCGATGCCGAGCAGGGCCGCGGCCTCGGCGCCGGCCCGCTGCCACTGCTCGCCCTCGGGTCCTGCGCCGGCCAGCAGCACGAAGGAGCGGCCGAAGAGCGCGGTGGTGGACGGCACGCCGGCCGTGTCGAGCGGGACGTAGGGGGCGCGCGAGCCGGGCCGGCCGGTCGGGGCGGTCGGGTCCTCCAGCAGTTCCCCCGTCTCGCCGGGCTCTGGCACGACGGCGCCGCCGGCGTAGCGGTAGCCGAAGACCTGGGTGACCGGGTGGACGGGGGCCGCGGCGGTGCTCGCGTCGAGGTCGGGGCCGAGCCGCTCGACCGTGTTGGTGTACTGCTGCTCGGCGATCATCTCCGAGACCGGCCGGCGCTCGGCGTCGTGGCTGTCCAGCAGCCGCGGGCCCGCCTGCCCCTTGACCACCATGGCCAGCTTCCAGGCCAGGTAGAAGCCGTCCATGACGGCGGTGTTGCCGCCGAGGCCGCCGGGCGCCGGCACCACCTTGGCCGCGTCGCCGATCAGATGGACCCGCCCCTGGCTGAAGCGGTCGGCGACCTCGCAGACGATCGTGGTCTCGCCGGTGCCGACGACCGTCATCTTCAGGTCGGGGATGCCGATCCCGGTGCGCACCAGTTCCTCGCACTGCCCGGTCGTCCAGTCCGTGTAGTCCGGCTGGTCGTCGGACATGCCGCGGATGTAGCCGTACCGGCCGGGCACGTCGGTGGTGTAGAACACGCCGGGCACCGGGTCGAGCAGGTGGAACAGGGCGAACCGGCCGCCTTCTGCGACATCGCCCTCCAGGCCGGACACCGCGGCGCGCATGTCGGCGTCGAAGAACACCCGGAAGACGTTGCCGAGGAATCCCCGGCCGTGCATGGCGATGCCGAGCGCCTTGCGGACCGGGCTGTGCCGGCCGTCGGCGCCGACCAGATAGCGGGTGCGTACGGTGCGGCGGGAGCCTTCGGCGCGGTCGTGCAGCACGGCGGTGATCCCGTCCTGGTCCTCCTCGAAGGACACCAGCTCGGTGCCGAAGCGGAGCCGGGCGCCCAGCTCGGCGGCCCGCGCGGCGAGGATCTCCTCGGTGCGCTCCTGGCTGGCCATCGCCCAGTCCTCGGGCGAGACATGGCTCATGCTCATCTCGCCCTCGGTCATGATGCCGCGCAGCACCGGCCCCGACAGGGACTTGGCCAGCGCCATGTAGAACTCGCCGGTGCCGCCGGGCGACGCGGCAGTGATCGCGTCGGCGACCCCGCCGACCCTCAGCGCCTCCATGGTGTGCGGGTACTGGCCGCGGGCCTTCATCACCACCGAGGTACCGGGGTGCTTCTCCACCAGCAGCGGCCGCACACCGTGCAGGCCGAGGAACAGCGCGGTGGTCAGGCCGGACAGGCCGCCGCCGGCGATGAGGACAGGTACCTCCTCCACCTCGCCTGACTCCTGGTCACGGGCATCTTCCGGATCCGACACGGCGGCGCCTCCCGGGGCTCGCGGGCTGGTTGGTCGTGCCGCCAGCTTGCGCACCGCTCTTGGCGGGGCGCTCGGGCCGTGCTCCTGCCCGGCCCGTGTCCCGGTGTCGGCCCGGTAGCCCCGGCCGTCTCCCGTCCCCGGCCCCTGCCGGGTCCCACCGCCGCCCCACCCCGCCATCAGCGGGCGGTACGAGGGTGGTTGCCGCACCACGCAGCACAGTTGGCACCCGTCCCCTCACGCAGAGACAAGGAGCCGTCGTGTTCGTCTTCGTCAACAAGCTGACTCTCACCGGCGCGGCCGAGGACCTGGAGCGGATCTACGCCCATGTCGCCGAGTTCATGCGGACCCGGCCCGGCCTGATCCGGTACCAGCTCGTCCGTTCGCAGAACGACCCCGGCATCTACTTCAACGTCGCCGAGTGGGAGAGCCAGGAGACCTTCGACAAGGCGCTGGCCGAGCCGGAGTTCCGGCGCCGGCTCAAGGCGCTGGGCACCGTCATCAAGGGCGAACCGCATATGAGCGATGTCGTCGAGGTAGGCGTGGCCGAGCCCGTCGGGGGTGTGCGATGACGCAGACCGAGACCGTACCGGTGACCGCGACGCCGGTCGGCGCGCAGACCTATGCCGAGATCGTCCAGTTCTACTCCCATCACATGCAGCTGCTCGACAACGCCGAGGCCGAGGAGTGGGCCGACGGCTTCACCGAGGACGGCGTCTTCGCGCAGAACGTCAAGCCGGCGCCGACCAGCGGCCGGTCCACCATCGCCGCCTCGATGCGGCGCGGGGTGGACCGGCTCAAGAACCGCAACGTGGTGCGCCGGCACTGGCTGAGCATGGTCGTCGCCGACCAGGTCGACGCGGACCAGGTGCACACCCGCTACTACGCGGTGGTCTTCGAGACCCCGGTCGGCGGCAAGGCGTCGGTCTATCTGAGCACGACCGGCAAGGACGTCCTGGTCCGCGAGGACGGCCGCTGGCGGATCAAGTACCGCGAGATCAACCACGACGGTGCCTGAGGCCGCCCGCCCGGCCGGCACCGTCCCCGGTGCGGTCCGCTCGCCGTACGCCGACGGCGTGCTCTACGGCGAGGTGGAGCGCTTCTACGCCCGGCAGGTGCACCTCCTCGGCGAGGGCGACCTGGACCGGTGGGCGCTGACCTTCACCGAGGACGCCCTCTTCGAGCAGGAGGCGCAGGCGGGCCGGGTGTGGACCGGGAACGCCCCGTCCGAGCGCCGCGGGGGGGGGGGGGGGGGGGGGGGGGGGGGGGGGGGGGGGGGGGGGGGGGNCGCTGGCGGGCCGTTTTTGTTCGGGTAACCGCGCGTCGGGGGGGGGGGGGGGGGGGGGGGGGGCCGCGGGGGCCGGGGCCGCGGTCGCCGCCCGCCAGGAGGCCGCGGCCGTCCGGCGCTACCTGATCGGGATGCTGGACCTCGCGCCGGCCGCCGACGGCTCGGTCCGCACCCGCTACCGGGCGGTGCTGCTCCAGACGCCCAGGGGCGGTACGCCCGAGGTCTATCTGAGCACCACCGGGCAGGACGTGCTGGTCCGGCAGGACGGCGACTGGCGGGTGCGGCACCGCATCAACTCCCACGACAACGCACCGGCGGGCAGCGCCGGCGCGCCGACACGGAAGGACCACACCCATGGCTGACCTGACCCGCGAGCGGGTGGACGCCGCGTACGGAGCCCTCATGACCGGCGACCGGGACAAGATCCTGGAGTTCTGGGACGAGAACCTGCGCTTCGAGATGCCGGGACACCACCAGTTCTCCGGCTGGTACAACGGCCTCGACGACTACCTGAGCAAGATGTCCAAGCTCGGCGAGGCGCACGGCGGCCGGTTCAGCGCGACGACCAAGCACGTGCTGATCCTGCCCGAGGCCGGCGTCTCCATCGACATCTACGAGCTGGACGGCTACCGGCCGGGCGCAGAGGAGGGCACCACCTCCCCCTACGACCGGCTCCAGGTGCAGGGCGTGCACATGCTGCGCTGGGAGAACGGCCGGATCGTCGAGGGCCGCAGCGCGCTGTTCGGGGACGGGGTGCCCCGCGCCGACATGTGGTGGTCCCCGGTGACCTCCGCCGGCGAGCGCATCGAGCTGTGACCGGCGACGCGCTGCGGGACCGCTCTGTCGTCGTGACGGGCGGGGGCACCGGCATCGGCCGGGCCACCGCCCTGGCATTCGCCGACGAGGGCGCCCGGGTCCTGGTGGTCGGCCGCAGCGCGGACCGGCTGGCCGGAACGACCGGCCTGCACCCGGCCATCAGGGCCTGCCCGGCCGACATCTCCGCCGCGGGCGCCGAGGACGTGATCGTGGACGCCGCGGTCCGCGAACTCGGCGGCATCGACGTCCTGGTGAACAACGCGGTCACCATGAATTCCGCGCCGCTGGGCCGGATCGGGCAGGACGTCACCCGCGCCCAGGTGGAGACCAATCTGCTGGCCCCGCTCTTCCTCACCCAGCGGGCGCTGCCGCTGCTGGAGGCCGCCAAGGGCCTGGTGATCAACGTGACCACGGCCGGCAATCAGCGCGGCTGGCCCGGCCATTCGGTGTACGGCGCCACGAAGGCGGGACTGGACTTCTTCACCCGCACCTGGGCGCTGGAGCTGGCGCCGCGCGGCATCCGGGTGGCGGGGGTGTCGCCGGGGCCGGTGGAGACCCCGATCGGCGAGCACTCCGGGCTCGACGCCGCCGCGGTCGCGGTGATGCGCGACCGGCAGCGCGCCCGGGTGCCGCTGGGCCGGGTGGGCCGGCCGGAGGAGGTCGCCTGGTGGCTGGTGAACCTCGCGCGTCCCGAGGCGTCCTTCGCCACCGGGCTGATCGTGGCGGTGGACGGCGGTGCCGGAGTCGTCTTCTGAGCCCCCGAGTGCCTGAACCCCTGAGCAGCCCATGAGCACCGACCCGACCGACCGGCCCCCCGCGGACCGTCCGACCAGGGAGCACTGCATGGAATTCGGTATCAACTTCTTCCCCACCGTGGGCCCGGACGACAAACCGGCCGCCACGTACTTCGAGGAGGCGCTGTGGCTGGCCGAGCTGGCCGAGGACCTCGGGTTCGACCATGTCAAAACCGTTGAGCACTACTTCTTCAAGTACGGCGGCTACAGCCCGGACCCGGTGACCTTCCTGGCCGCGGTGGCCGCCAGGACCCGGCGGATCAAGCTGGTGACGGGCGCGGTGATCCCGGCGTTCACCCACCCGCTCAAGCTCGCGGGCAAGCTGGCGATGCTGGACAACATCTCCAAGGGGCGGCTCCAGGTGGGCTTCGGCCGGGCCTTCCTGCCCGACGAGTTCGACGCCTTCGAGCTGTCCATGGACGAGAGCCGGCCGCGGTTCGCCGAGGGCCTGCGGGCCTGCCAGCGGCTGTGGGCGGAGGAGGACGTGGTCTGGGAGGGCGGGTTCTACAGGTTCGGCCCGGTGACGCTGCTGCCGCGCCCGTACCAGCGTCCGCACCCGCGGATCCTGGTGGCCGCGGCGATCACGCCGTCGTCGTGCGAGCAGGCGGGCCGTGACGGCCACGGGCTGCTGCTGGTGCCGTCGATCTCCAAGCGCGAGAAGGTCCAGGAGATGCTGACGCTGTACCGCAAGGCGTACGCCGAGGCCGGGCACCCGGCGGGCGGCGACGAGGTGCACATGAGCTACAACTGCTACCTCAGCGAGGACGCCGACGAGGCCCGCGCCAAGGGCAAGGAGTATTCGCAGCGCACCAACTCCGTGATGGTCGACGCGGTGGCGGCCTGGGGCAGGCGGCGCAGCGAGGGATACGAGGGCTACGACCAGATCGTCGACAAGATCGCCAAGGCGGACTTCGACCGGTCGCTGTCGGAGAACAAGGTCCTGGTCGGCACGCCCGCCGAGGTCACCGAGCGGCTGCGGACGATCCGCGAGTGGTACGGGGACGTCACCGTCAGCCTCCAGGTGATCTCGGGCAATCCGCCGCTGGAGGAGTCGGTGCGCACCCTGCGGCTGTTCGCCGAGCAGGTGCTGCCGCACTTCCGCGGCGCGGCATGACCCCCGCAGAAACAGAAGCGCCACCAGCAGCGGGGGGGGGGGGGGGGGGGGGGGGGGGGGGGGGGGGGGGGGGGGGGGGGGGGGGGGGGGNCGGCGCCCCCCAAAACACCCCCCCCCCCCCCCCCCCCCCCCCCGCGCCCCCCCCCCCCCCCCGCTGCTGGTGTGCGCTGCCCGCCGTCCGCCGGTGTCGTGCGCGCGGCGGGCGCGGGTACGGGCTCAGCCCGCGGCGGCCTGGGGCACCATCGCGGCCACCGTACGGGCGGCCACCGCGGCCACGGTGAGGGCCGGCGGCACCCCGCCTGAGGAGCCGTGCAGCAGCGAGCTGTCCACCACGTACAGGCCCGGGTAGCCGTGCACACCGCCGTCGTGGCCGGTGACCAGGCCGAGCGGGACACCGCCGACCACATTGCCGCCGGTCGTGCCGACCCGGGCGAAGGCGGTGCTGCTGCCGGGGTTGGCGGCGTCGAGCCGGTCCAGGGTGTCCTGGACGGCCTTGGCCATCACGGTCACCCGCGGGTCGTCGACCGGCCAGCTGAGCACCACGTCGTCCTTGTCCCGGTCGAACCGGAAGCTGCCCAGCGCGGGCGACGGGCAGGCGCCGATGGTGGTGATCCAGCCCTGGCCGGCCGGGGCGTCCACCCAGGGGAAGTTGAGCAGGGACACCGGCGCGTGCGGGTTGTCCTCCCAGTCCTGCACGAGGATCGCCGAGGGGCCGCCCTGGGCCGGGTTGTTCTCCGGCATGCCGGTGCGGGCGGTGATCACCTCGCTGTTGCCGACCTTGGTGCCGAGCGCGTCCGACAGGCCCGGCAGTTCCCCGGTGGCCCGGGCGCGCATGAGCAGCCGGGTGGTGCCGAGGGTGCCGGCGGCCAGCACCAGGGTGCGGGCGCGCACCTCGTGCCGGGCCAGTACGGTGCCGCGCTCGTCGATCTCCTCGTACGACACGGCGTAGCCGCCTGCGCCGTCCTGGCGGATGGCGGTGACTGAGCTGAGCGGGCGTACCTCGGCCAGCCCGGTGGCCTCGGCCCTGGCGAGCAGCGTGACGTCGACGCTGCGCTGGGCGCCGCTGTTGACGCCGAAGAGGTTGAGGCCGGCCACCTCGGCGGCGACCCGCCGCCCGGCCATCTCCTCGCGCACCACGTCCCAGTCCACGGCCAGGTCGATCAGCCGGTACGGGATGCCGGCCCGGTCCAGCTGCTCGGCGAAGGAACGGGCCGAGCGGTAGAAGTCGGAGGCGTAGATGTCCTCGGGGATGGGGCTGCACCCGATGAGTTCGCGGGCGTGCGGGTACCAGCGGGTGGTCATCTCGGTGTGGTCGAGCACATCGCCGAAGGCCTGCCGGAACAGCTCGGGCGACGGTTCGACCATGGTGGCGTTGCTGAGCAGGGACGCACCGCCGACACCGGCCGCGGCGATCATGGTCAGGCCCTCGCCGTCCAGCGACTCCAGGACGCCGGTGTAGACGTCCAGCTTCTGGTCGGTGAGCGGCGAGCGCTCGCTGAGCCAGGCGGCGCGGCCGTCCAGATTCCGCTGGGTGGCGAAGGTGTCGCCCTGCGGGGTGACCGGCCAGCGCCGGCCGCGTTCCAGCACGAGGGTGCGCACGCCCGCCTCGGCGAGCTTCAGCGCGGCGATGGCTCCGGCGTATCCGCTGCCTATGACGAGGGCGTCGGTACGGTGCTGCTGGTCTTCCACGGGTCGGCCTCCAGGAGTTCTGTGGAACGTTCGGGCGTACGGGTCGGGCTTCCGGGGGGAGCGGTGCGGCCGGTGCCGCGCGGCGGTCAGCCCGGCGACCGCAGGGCGCGGTCCAGGAGCCGGGCGGCGTTGCGGGCCAGCGGGACGTCGGCCTCGGACGCGACCAGGCCGTGCTCGACGATGAGCCGGCCCACCCGGTTGGCGATCAGCGCGAACCGGAGGCCGGCGAAGAGTTCGTACCAGTGCAGGTGGGCGCCGACCTGGCGGCCGGTGCCGGCCTCGTAGCGCGCCACGGTCTCGGACCTGCCGGGCAGTCCCGGCAGGCGGGTGGCGCCGACGCCTTCGCTGAGGTGCCGGTCGAACCACAGGTACCAGCCGAGGTCCGCCTCGCCGGGGCCGAGGAAGGCCATTTCCCAGTCCAGGACCGCCGCCGCCCCGGTGCCGGCGAACAGGATGTTCCCCAGCCGGGCGTCGCCCCAGACCAGTTGGCGGGCGGCCGGCTGCGGCGGCAGGTCCGCGCGCAGCACGGCGAGCGCCTCGACGGCCGCGCCGGTGCCGGGACCGGCGAAGTGGTCCAGGTGCCGCTCGTAGAAGTCGAGCTGCGCGCAGAGCCCGGCGGGGGCGCGCAGCCCGCCGAGACCGAGGGCGTACGGGTCGAGCCGGTGCAGCCGCTCCAGGACGCCGACGCCGCTCCACCACACGGCGGCCTGCCCGGCGGGCGGCGAGTCGTGCAGCGGCCCGCCGCGGTGGTACGACGGCAGGTCGGACGGCACCCAGCCGGGGACGTGGGTCATCGCGTAGAAGGGGGCGCCCAGCAGGCCGGGGTCGGCCTCGTAGCCGAGGACGGCGGGCACGGGCACATCGGTGCCGGCCAGCGCCCGCAGGATCGTGTACTCGTCGTCCAGGTGGGAGACCGGCATCACCCGGTAGCGGATCGGGGCGACCCGGACCACGAACCGGCGCAGCCGCGGGATGCCGCGCTCGGTCCAGTCGGCGTGCACCAGCAGGCTCTCGTGCGAGAAGCCGAGGGCCTGCGGGAGGTCGACCACGATCCGCAGATCCGTGGCGTACGGCAGCCGGTCGGAGAGCCAGCCGGTGAGGCGCTTGCGGGTGAGTTCGAGGTCGCGTTGCAGGGGTACGGGCATGGGCCGGCTCCTCGGCGGACGTGAACGGACCTGCGGCGGTCGGGGGAGGGCGCGGGCCGCGTGGGGCGGGCCGCACCGGTGATCGTCGCCCAGCGCGCTGGGGACCTGCTGGGGCCGCGATGACGCGGCCGGGGACCGGCGCGGCCCCTGCGGCCCTTCACCGCACGCCCACCGGCTCCCCAAGTCCGGCTGCCAGCATCGGCGTCGGGCCGGCCGCACGTCGCGAGCCGGCCGCGAAGCCACGAAGAACCCGCCGCGAACCCACCATGCATCCCCAGGCAGGAGGCCGGAGATGGGCATGGCACCACCCGTCGGCACCCATGTGGAGCCGCAGTTGTTCCGGCAGGTGCTCGGCCATGTGCCGACCACCGTCACGGTGGTCACCGCGGCGACCGGCGACGGTCCCGCGGGCCTGGTCGTCGGATCGTTCGTCTCGGTCTCCCTCGAACCCCCGCTGATCGGGGTGTTCATCGACGAGCGGTCGGCGAGCTGGCCGCCGATGAGCAGCGCCGGCTCGTTCACGGTGAACGTCCTCGCCCACGACCAGCAGGAGTTGTGCGCCCGCTTCGCCCGCAGCGGCGGCGACAAGTTCACCGACCTCACGTGGTGGGAGTCGCCGCACGGCAATCCGGTGCTGCCGGGGACCACGGCGTGGCTGGACTGCCTGGTGCAGCAGATCCAGAAGCTGGGCGACCACTACTTCGCGGTGGCGGAGGTGGTCGGTCTCGGTGTCGCCGGGGCCGTCCCGCCGATGGTGTTCCACCGCGGCGCGCTGCGCACCGTCGCCGGCCTCGCCCCGCACCCCCACCCGAATCCCGGAAAGGACCACTCATGACCACCGCACAGACGCAACCCCCCGCCGAGGGCCGGGTCGCACTGATCACCGGCGCCACCAGCGGCATCGGCCTGGCCATCGCGCACACCCTCGGCAGCGCCGGCATCCGGGTCTTCCTCACCGCCCGCACCGCCGAGAACGTCGAGGCGACCGTGAAGGCGCTGGACGCGGCCGGCATCACCGCCGACGGCGTCGCCGCCGACGTCCGCAAGGCGGAGGACGTCAGCCGCGCGGTGGCCGCGTGCGTGGACCGGTTCGGGCCGCTGGACATCCTGGTCAACAACGCCGGCCGCAGCGGCGGCGGGGTGACCTCGCAGGTCACCGACGAGCTGTGGTTCGACGTGATCGACACCAATCTGCACAGCGTGTTCCGGATGACCAGGGAGGCGCTGACCGCCGGCGGTCTGGGCTCCAGGCCGTCCGGCCGGATCATCAACATCGCCTCCACGGGCGGCAAGCAGGGCGTCGTGCTCGGCGCACCCTACTCCGCCTCCAAGCACGCCGTGGTGGGCTTCACCAAGGCGCTCGGCCTGGAACTGGCGCAGTCCCGCAGCGGCATCACGGTGAACGCGGTCTGCCCGGGCTATGTGGAGACGCCGATGGCCCAGCGGGTCCGCGACGGCTACGCGGCGGCCTGGGAGACCACCGCCGACGACGTGCTCACCCGCTTCAACGCCAAGATCCCGCTGGGCCGTTACAGCTCGCCAGCGGAAGTGGCGGGCATGGTCGGCTACCTGGCCTCCGACACCGCGGCCCCGATCACCGCGCAGGCCATCAACGTCTGCGGCGGCCTGGGCAACTACTGACCCCGGCCGCCCCCGCCCCTGACCGCCGATACCGGAGGGATCCCCATGGCTACCGTGCACCACACGCAGCACACCGTCACCGTCGCCGCACCGGCCGACACCGCCTACGACCTCATCGCCGACGCCGCGAACTGGCCCCGGGTCTTCCCGCCTTCGGTGCACGTCGAGCAGACCCCGCTCGGCGGCGGCGAGGAGACCGTCCGGATCTGGGCGACCGCCAACGACGAGGTCAAGAACTGGACGTCACGGCGCAGGCTCGACCCCGCCGCGCGGACCGTCACCTTCCGCCAGCAGGTCTCGCAGCCGCCGGTGGCGTCCATGGGCGGTACCTGGACCATCCGGCCGCTGTCGGCGGCGTCCTGCGAGGTGGTGCTGGACCACGACTTCACCGCGGTGGGCGACACCCCGCAGAACGTGGCGTGGATCGGGCAGGCCGTCGACCGCAACAGCGGCGCCGAGCTGGAGCGGCTGCGGGCCACGGCCGAACAGATCGCCCTGATGCCGGAGTTGTCGCTCACCTTTGACGACGAGGTGACAATCCAGGGCTCGGCCGCCGACGTGCACGACTTCATCTGGCAGGCCGAGGCCTGGGAGGAGCGGCTGCCGCACGTCAAGCGGGTGGTGCTGACCGAACCCGGCGAGGGGATGCAGACACTGGAGATGGACACCCTCGCCAAGGACGGTTCGCAGCACACCACCAAGTCGGTGCGGGTGAGCTTCCGGCCCGGCCGGATCGTCTACAAGCAGCTGCTCGTCCCCGCGCTGCTCACCGTGCACACCGGCGAGTGGATCCTGCGCGACACCCCGGCGGGCCTGTCGGCGACCTCCCGGCACACCATCGTGGTGGACCCGGACGCGGTCACCCGCGTGCTGGGGGCGGAGGCGACCGTCGCCGACGCCCGTGACTTCGTCCGCACCGCGCTGGGCACCAACAGCCTGGCCACGCTGGGCCACGCCAAGCGCTACGCCGAGGAGCGGGCCGGGCTGTCGAAGGTCGGCTGACCAGGGGCGGCCCGCGGCCGGCCGCCCCCCCCCCCCCCCGGGCCCCCCCCCCCACCCCCCCCGTGCCCCCCCCCCCCCCNCCCCCCCCCCCCCCCCCGCCCCCCCCCCCCCCCCCCCCCCCCCCCCCCCCCCCCCCCTCGGCCGTGCCCGCGGGGCCGTCAGGCCCGGCAGACCAGGGGACGGCCGCCGTTGAAGCGGGCCATCTCCTCGAAGACCGGCCCCGAGCGGATCTGGCGGTCGAGTGGCAGCCCCGCCGCCTCGGCGTACGCTCGGTGCAGATTCGCCACCAGCCGCTCCGGCTCGCGCAGTTCCGCGTACGGCCCCAGGTCCGCGCGTACCGCGGCCTCGTACGGGCTCAGGCCGTCGGCGAGACCGCGCACGGCGAGCCCCTGCACCCAGCGCAGATACGCCCCGGTGGCGTCCAGCACCTCGGGTCCCGCGACCGGCCCGTGCCCGCCGACCACCACCTCGGGGCGAAGGGCGCGCAGCCGGTCCAGGACCGCCAGCGAACCGGACACCGAGCCCATCAGGACGAAGGGCGTGCAGCCGGGCAGCAGGACGTCGCCGGCGAAGAGCACCCGGCGCTCGGGCAGCCACGCCACGGTGTCGCTGACGGTGTGCGCGGTCCCGAGGTCGAACAGCTCGACCCGCAGTCCGCCGACGTGCAGCGTCAGCCGGTCCTCGAACGTGACGGTGGGCAGGGTGAGTTGGAGGTCGCCCCAGGGGGTGTCGGGCCACACGTACCGCAGCGCGGTGCCCTTCTCCGCCATCACCTCCCGGGTACGCGCCGAGGCCACGACGGCCGCGGCGGGCGCGAAGACGGCGTTGCCGAAGTGGTGGTCGCCGTGGTGGTGGGTGTTCACGACGATCGCCGGCTCGTGCGGGGTGAGCGCGGCCACGGCGTCACGCAGCAGCCGGACCCGGGCCTCGGTGGCGGCGGTGTCGATCAGCGCGGTCACGCCGTCGCCGACGACGATCCCCGCGTTGCCGAGGCACCAGCCGCCGTCCGGCTGCACGAAGGCGTGCACGCCGTCCGCGAGGCGCTGCGTGTACGGCGGATCCGGCGGCGGCCCCGGCGCGGGCGGTTCGGGAAGCGCCGCGGGCCGGCCCGGGGCCGGGGGCGGGGCGGGATCCGCGTGCTGGGCGCGGGTCACAGGAGGAGTCATGGCTCCACGGTCCCCGCCCCCGCTGGGAGGAGGTTCGTGGCGGGCTGAACGGCGGGCGCGGGCCGGACCGGGCGGCGGCCGGGAGCCGGGACGCCGACCGCCCGCCGGCCCCGGTGCCGCCCGCCGACCCGGACGGCCGGGGCACGCGCCGAGCCGGGCAGCCGCGGGCGCCCGCCGGGCACGGCAGCCGGCACGGCGGCGAGCACACTCATCGGCAGCGGCACACGCGGCGGCCCCGGTCGCCGCGGTCCGCAGGGGGACCGCCGCGGCCGGGGCCGTCACACCCCGCCGCCCGCCCGCCAACACACGGGCAAGCGGCGGGCGTTCAGAGCGCCAGCACCAGTTTCCCGTCCACCTTCCGGTCCTGGAGCCGCTGGAAGGCCGCGGTCGGATCGGTCCAGTCGGCGACCAGGGCGACCTGCGGGTCGATCCGCCCGTCGGCCACCGACCGGACGAGGAAGTCCAGGTCCCGGGCCACGTTCTGGCGGGTGATCTCCTCGAAGAGGTAGAGGTACCGCAGCCCGACCCCGGGCCGCAGCCGGCCCCAGTCCAGCGGCAGCCGCAGCTCGGCGCGCGCGGTGTTGCCGAAGCAGACCACAGACCCGCCGGGCACGACCGTCCGGAACGCCTGGGTGAGCACCTCGCCGCCGCAGCTGTCCAGCAGGACGTCGACGGGCTCGGTCTGCTCGGCGCCGTACAGCTCGACGTCGTCCGCGCCCAGCTCGGCGAGCCCCGCGGCCCGCTCGGCGGAACCCACCCAGGCGACGACCCGTGCGCCGGCCGCCGCGGCGAGCTGCACCGCGAGCCGCCCGACACCCCCGGCCGCGCCTGTGACCAGCACCGTGCGGCCCAGCAGCCGGCCGCCGTGCAGCAGCGCGTAGAGCGCGGTCAGGCCTGCCACGGGCAGCGCGGCGGCGGTCGGCAGGTCCACGGAGGCGGGCAGGACGGCGAGCCGGCCGGTGTCGACCGCGACCCGCTCGGCCCAGCCGTCCAGGTCGGCCAGGCCGAGCACGCGGGTGCCCGCGGCGGGCCCGGTGCCGTCGGCCGCGGCACGCAGCACGGTGCCCGCCACGTCCCAGCCGAGCCGTGAGCCGGGCGGAAGCTGGCCGACCAGTGACAGTTCGCCGCGGTTGACGGCCACCGCGCCGACCGCCACCAGCGCCTGCCCCGGCCGGGGTTCGGGCTCGGCGACCGAGTCCAGCCGCAGGCCGAAGTCACCGCCGGCCGCCGTGACGAGTGCTTTCACGAGATACCCCGCTTTCTCCGCGGATCACGAATGAGGGAAGCCCGGGGGCGCCGCTGCGCCCGGGCTCAGGCCGCCGCGTTCAGCAGCCCGTTGACCAGATCGAGCATCTCCCGCGGAGTGGCCGCCGTCTGCGCCGCGTCGTCCTCAAGGCTGATGTCGTAGGCGAGTTCCACCATGCTGGTCACTTCGAGCATGGCGAGCGAGTCGTACCCGAGGTCGGTGAAGGGCGTGTCGACCGCGTCGCCGTCCAGGCTGGGTACGTCGGCGCCCTCGCCGCCCGCCTTGGTCAGCATGTCCTTGAGGTCGTCGAGGGTGATCAGGGGCATGGCTGCGTCTCCTCCTGTGTGGTCCTGTCCTGGGTGTTCCTGAACGGCCCCGGGCGGGGGCCCGGCGGTCGGCCGGTCATGCGGCCGCGCGGACGACGAGGGCGGCGGTGAACCCGCCGGTGCCGCGGGCGAGGACCAGCGCGCTGTGCAGGGCGGCCTGCCGGGGGGCGAGGACGAGGTCGAGGTCGGCCGCGGCGCCCGCCGGGTCCGTGACATGGGCGGTGGGCGGGACCACCTGGTCGCGCAGCGCCAGGAAGGCGGTGGCCGTGTCGAGCGCTGATCCGCCCGAGGCCAGCCGTCCCACCATGGTCTTGGGCGCGGTGACCGGGACCGCGCCGGCGCCGAAGACCTCGGTGATCGCCTCGGCCTCGGCCCGGTCGGGTTCGGGCAGTCCGACCGCGTCGGCGAACACCACGCCGATGTCGGCCGGCTCCAGCCCCGCGTCGGCCAGCGCCTGCCGGATCACCCGCGGCAGCGCTTGGGGGCGCCCGGTGTACGGCGCCGGGTCGATGCCCGAGGAGTAGCCGGCGATCTCGCCGTAGATCTTGGCGGCGCCGCGGGCCCGCGCGGCCTCGGCCTCCTCGACCACGATGATCGCCCCGCCCTCCCCCGGCACCCAGCCGCCGGCCGCGGTGTCGAAGGGCAGGTAGGCGCGTGCCGGGTCGTCGCCGGTGCTCAGCTGGCCGCTGGACAGGTACGCCACCCAGCCCCACGGCGACAGGGCGCCGTCGACCCCGCCGGTCACCACGAAGGGGGTGCCCTTGCGGATGTGGCGGCGGGCCTGGCCTGCCGCGTCCAGGCCGCCCGCCTGCTCCGAGACCAGGACGCCGCTGGGCCCGCGCATGCCGTGCCGGATGGAGATCTGGCCGGTGTTGACCGCGTAGAACCAGGCGAAGGACTGGTAGGCGCTGACGTGCCTGCTCCCCCGGCTCCAGAGCTTCTCCAGCTCCCGGTGGCCGAATTCGAAGCCGCCGTAGGCGTTGGCGGTCACCACGCTCATGCCGAATTCGTCCAGGTCGGTCGGGACGGCGCCCGCGTCGGACAGCGCCCAGTCGGTGGCGGCCAGCGCGAGCCGGGTCATGTGGTCGGTCTGCGGCATGAGCCGGCCGGGGATGTGCTCGGTGGGGTCGAAGTCGCCGATCTCACCGGCGAGCCGGCAGGGGTAGCCGGCGGGGTCGAAGCGGGTGATGCGGCCGATGCCGGACTCGCCGTTGAGGGTGGCCCGCCAGTAGTCCTCGATGCCGAGGCCGTTGGGGGCCGCGACGCCGAGTCCGGTCACCACCGCGGTCGCGGTCATGCGAGCCGCCGCTCGGGCCTGGCCAGCACCATGGCGCTCTGGAAGCCGCCGAAGCCGCTGCCGACGGTGAGGACGGCGTCGGTGCGGTGCTCGCGCGCGACCAGGGGTACGTAGTCCAGGTCGCACTCGGGGTCGGGCTCGTGCAGATTCGCGGTGGGCGGCACGATGCTGTGCTCCATGGCCAGCGCGGAGGCGGCGATCTCGATGGAGCCGACGGCGCCGAGCGAGTGCCCGATGACCGACTTGATGGAGCTCATCGGGGTCCGGTAGGCGTGGTCGCCGAGGACCCGCTTGACGGCCGCGGTCTCGTGCCGGTCGTTCTGCTTGGTGCCCGAGCCGTGGGCGTTGATGTAGTCGATGGCGTCGCCGTTCATCCGGGCCTCGTCCAGGGCGACCCTGATCGCCTCGGCCATCTCCCGTCCGTCGGGGCGCAGTCCGGTCATGTGGTAGGCGTTGCAGCGGGCCGCGAAGCCGGCGATCTCGGCGTAGACGCGGGCGCCGCGGGCGAGCGCGTGGGACAGCTCCTCCAGTACGAACATCGCGCAGCCCTCGCCGAGGACGAAGCCGTTGCGGGTCCGGTCGAAGGGGCGCGAGGCGTGCTCGGGGTCGTCGTTGCGCGGCGAGGTGGCCTTGATGGCGTCGAAGCAGGCCACCGTGATCGGGGAGATCGGCGCGTCGGTGGCGCCGGTGATCATGACGTCGGCCGAGCCGTCCCTGATGAGTTCCGCGGCGTGCCCGACCGAGTCCAGGCCCGAGGTGCAGCCCGCGGAGACCACCACGGCCGGCCCCTCGGCGCCCACCTCGCGGGCGACCTCGGCCGCGAAGGAGGACGGCACGAACCAGTCGTAGAGGTGCCGGGCGCCGTAGGCGTGGTCCACCAGCCAGGACTGCCCGGCGTCGCTGACCACGGCGTACTCCCGGTCCAGGCTCATGGTGGCGCCGACCGCGCTGCCGATGGTGACGCCGGTCCTGTAGGGGTCGAGGGCGTCGAGGCCGCTGTCGGCGACGGCCTCCCGGGTGGCGACGACGGCGAACTGCGCGGCCCGGTCGAGCCGCCGGATCTGCTGATGGCCGAGCCCTTCAGCGGCCGGGTCGAAGTCGACCTCGCCGGCGATCCTGGACCGGAAGGGGGAGGCGTCGAAGAGGGAGATGCTCCGGGTCGCGGTGCGTCCCGAGGTGAGCGTCTCCCAGAAGGCCTTGGTGCCGGTCCCGCCGGGGGCGATCACCCCGATGCCGGTGATGACCACCCGTCGGCCCGGCGCCGGCCGGGCGGTGTCGGTCGTTGCCTTGTCCGTCATTCCGCTGACCTTCCGCTGCTGGCTGTCGGAGATGGGTGCTGTGACGTGCGGGCTTGCGAACGAGCGTGTGAGAGAGGTCTGGTGGGTCGCTGGTGGCGCGGGCCACCGCTGCTGGTACGCGTGGGCTCGGCGGACCGTGTCACCAGCTCAGGCCGCCGTTGACCTCCAGGACATGGCCGTTGACATAGCGGGAGCTGTCGGCGGCCAGGAAGACCGCGGCGTCCGCGACCTCGTCGGCGGCGCCTGCCCTGCCGACCGAGATCTTGCCGCTGAAGTGGCTCCACACCCGTTCGTTGCGGGCCAGCTCGCGGCCCATGCCCTCGTCGATGAAGCCGGGGCTGAGGCAGTTCACGGTGACGCCGCGGGCGGCGAACTCCACCGCGGCGACCCGGGTGAACATCTCGATGCCCGCCTTGGACGCGGCATAGGCGGCCGAGCCGCGGGCGACCCTGGTGGCCAGCGCGGACGACATGGTGATGACCCGCCCGCCGCCGCTCTTCTCCAGGTACGGCACGGCCTCGCGGGCGCACAGGAAGGTGCCGTTGAGGTTGGTGTCGATGACCTCGGCCCAGGCGTCCGGCTCCAGGTCCGCGCTCGGCCCCGGCCGGCTGACCCCGGCGTTGGCGACCAGGACGTCGAGCCGCCCGTAGGCGTCGTGGACCGTACGCATCAGGGCGCGCACGGACTCGGGGTCGCGGACGTCCGCCTGCTGGAAGGCGAGGTCGCCGCCGGGCGGGGGCAGTTCACCGGCCGGCCCGGCGCCGCGGGCCGCGCACACGACCCGGCAGCCCTCCTTGACGTAGGCCTCGGCGATGGCGCGTCCCAGGCCCTTGGTACCACCGGTGACGATGGCGACTTTCCCGGCGAGCCGCACGGTGTCCTCCTGAGGGGTTCGTGAACGGGAGGCCACCCACGCTACGAAGACCCGTCGAAGGGCCGCTCGACGCCCGATGGGAGCGCGCTGGGCGTTCGCTGCCTCCCGGGCGCTGCCCTCGACTCCGCCGCGTGTCCGGGGCGTCCGGCCCGCCGGGCGGCCGGACGCCCCGGACGTGCCGCTTCACGGCCGCCCGGCGCTCCGCGTCACGGGGTGCGCCCGAAGTCGACCCGGGGGGGTCGGCCGGAAGTCCCCGGGGCGCACCGGCTCCGAGCCCACCAGCCGCTTGGCGAAGGGCAGCGGGCCGCCCAGCGTCTCCGGGTCGGCCGCCACGTCGAACAGCGCGGTGTAACCGGTGGTCAGGTACAGCCCCTTGGCCTCCGGCTGGCGCGGCCCGGTGGTCAGATAGACCCGCAGATAGCCGGCCGCCGCCGCGGCCCGCTCCAGTTCCGCGACGATCCGCCGGGCCAGTCCCTGGCGGCGGTGCCCGCTGTGCGTCCAGATCCGCTTCAATTCCGCGGTCTGCTCGTCGTAGCGGCGGAAGGCGCCGCCGGCGACCGGCTCGCCGTCCCGCAGCAGCAGGATCAGCAGCCCGCCGCCGGCCGGCTCGAACTCCTCCGGCGGGTAGCGGACCAGTTCCCTGCTCGCGCCGGCCAGCGAGGGGTAGCGGGTGGTGTACTCGTACTCCAGCTCCTCCAGCAGCGGACGGACCAGCGGGTCGGCCATCGTCGCCGTGCGCACCTCGAAGTGCGGGGTGGTCGCTGTCACTTGCCGGTCCTTTCCGCGTCGCGCCTGGCGACTTCCTCGCGCACCAGCGGGATGACGTGCCGGCCGAAGCCGATGGCGTCGTCCAGCAGGTCGTAGCCTCGTGCCGAGATGATGTCCACGCCCAGGTCGTCGTAGTCGAGCAGCGCCTGCCGCCGCGCTGTTGCCGCCGACCCAGACGGGCAGCGGTGCCGCGCCGTCGCCGGCCTCCGCGGGCCATGCCTCGCGCAGGGCGGCCAGGTGCTCGTCGGTGAGCCTGCCGCACTCGGTGGAGGGCACGCCCAGCGCCTCGAACTCCTGGCGCGCCCCGCCGGCGCCCACCCCGAGCACCAGCCGCCCGCCGCTGAGCTGCTGGAGGCTGGCGGCCGTCCGGGCAACCAGCAGCGGACGCAGGTAGGGCAGGATCAGTACGGTGGTGCCCAGCCGCAGCCGGGTGGTGGGGCCGGCCAGCCAGGACAGTGTGGTGAACGGCTCGTAGAAGGGCGCAGGACAGCGCTCGGCCACGTCGGGCGTGCCGGCCACATGGTCCGACACCATCAGCAGGCCGTAGCCGAGCCCCTCCACGACGTGCGCCCATTCGCGCAGCACTCCGGGGCTGGAGGCGCTGATGGACGAGCTGGCCGGTTTCGGCAGCACGACGACCAGCGTCGTCTACAGCCAGACGCTGCCCTACCGGGGCCCGGCCCGGCCCGCCGCCGACACGGACTGAGCCGCCCGCCCGTCCCGGTCGGGGACGGGCGGGCGGTTCGGTCGCCGCCGGTCAGTTCACTGGCTCAGCAGCTTCGCCGCGAGGGTGGCGGCGTTGTAGGAGCCCCAGCCGGTGGTGAAGTCCCAGCCCGCCGCCGCGGAGTAGGCACCGTTGCTGCCACTGGTGATGTCGTGGAAGCCGGTGCCGTTCGCCTTGTAGAGCGCGGGGTTGGCGAAGCCGAGCCGGGCCTTGCCCGCGGCCGCCGCCTGCTGGTTGTAGACCGCGGCGAAGGCGGCCCACTCGGGCGCGGCGGCGCTGGTGCCGCCGACCTGGCCCCACTGTCCCTGCGAGTAGATGGACACCCCGGGCGAGGGGTTGGCGAGCGCCGAGACGTCAGGGACCTGGCGCTTGCCGCCGCCCTGGCTCTTCTGGACCGGCACCTGCCAGCTCGGGATGCTGAACACGCTGGACTTGCCGCCCCCGCCGCCGGACCAGGCGGTCTCCCGGCTCCAGGCGTTGGAGGAGGTCACCGTCAGCGTGGTGCCGCCGACACCGGTGACGTTCGGGTCGCTGGCCGGGTAGTCGACGGAGGTGCCGCCGCTGCCCGCGTCGTCGGAGCCGCTGTCGCCGGAGGCCGCGAAGAAGCTCAGGCCCTCGGCGGCGCCCTGCGCGAAGACCGCGGAGACGGCGCTGATGTTGGAGCTGGTGCGCAGCGTCTCGGCCAGGCCCCAGCTGATGGACGTCACGGGGATGCCGCTGTCCACGATCGCCTGGTAGGTCTGGACCTCGCCCGCGTCGGAGTTGGGACCCTCGAAGACGGTGACCTTCGCGGCCGGGGCGACGGCGTTGACCACCTCGATGTCCAGCTCGACCTCGACCTGGCCGCCGCCGATCGGCCCCGAGCCTCCGCTGACCTTGTGTACGGTGGGAGCCGTCGAGGCGAGCCCGTAGTGGCTGTCGTACGTGGTGATGTTGGACTGCTGGAAGCCGTCGAATTCCAGCAGGGCGACCTGCTGGCCGCTGCCGGTGTTGCTGCTGGAGACGTTGTACCCGCCCTTGATCTGCGCCGGGGTGTAGCCGCCGCCGGGGCCGTTGTGCGGGGTGACGGCCGCGGGCGCCTGGTGGTGCAGCTGGTTGCGGCTGTTGAGGCCGGAGACGTCGCTGATGAGGGCGCCGACCGAGGCCGGCAGCGTGGGCGCGGCGTCGTTGGCGTAGAAGGTGCGGCCCGATGCGTTGTCCTTCCACGTCGACAGGCCGGTGCCGAACGCCTTCTCCAGCTGGGCGGCGGTGCCGGTCGCGTCGATCAGCAGGTTGCCCGAGTGCACGGTGCCGACCTTGAGGCCCTGCGCGCGCAGGTAGTCGGTGACCTGCTTGACCTCGGCGTCGGTGCGGCCGAAGCGCGCCGTGAACTGGCTCTTGGTCAGGTAATGGCCGTAGGAGGCCGACGCGGGGTCGCTGACCTGGGCGACGAAGGTGTCCAGCGCCCTGTTGTCGCGTGGCGCCAGGCTGACCGCGACGGATATGCGGTCGGTGGCGGCGACGGTGCCGGTGCGTACGGCGTGGGAGTTGAGCCCGGTGAGCACGTCGCCGGTCAGCGTGGTGCGGGCGGCGTCCGGCTGCGCGGTGGCGGCGAACGCGGCCGGGACGGCTGCGAGCAGCAGGGCCGGGGTGGCGGCAGCGGCCAGCAGTTTCAGACGTAGGGTCACGAAGGTCCTCCATGGGGAATCCGGTTCCCCTGGTCGGGGCCGGACGGTTCGGGACCTGACCAACGCTAGGGAGCGGTGTGGCGCCGCATAAGCGTGGGAACCCTTGCGCCTGTTGTTACGGATGCGTTTCGCGCGGGACCCGGGGCACGGACGCCAGTGCGTAGGCCAGCGCCGTGCGCGACCGCACCCCGAATCTGCGGTAGAGCCGTGACAGGGTGCCCTCGACGGTCTTGACGCTGATGAACAGCTCGGCGGCGACCTCGCGGTTGGTCGCTCCGACGCGCACCAGTTCGGCGATCCTGGCCTCGGCCGGGGTCAGTTCCGTGACTCCGGCGCCGTCCACCGTCCCGTCCACCCGGGCGAGTTCGGCCGCGGCCCGGTCGGCGAGCGGTACGGCGCCGGCGCGTTCCGCGAGCAGCCGCGCCTCGGAGAGCAGCGCCCGGGCGGTGCTCCGGTGCCGGGCCCGGCGCTCGACAGTGCCGAGCGCGGTGAGCGTACGCACCAGGTCCACCGGCAGATTCAGCGGGCGCAGCCGCTCCGCCGAGGACCGCAGCAGGGCCGCGCCCTCCTTGGGGCGGCCGTCCGCCGCCTCCCGCAGCCCCTCGGCCCGCTCCAGCGAGGCCAGGACGCTGCCCGGCATCCGCCCGGCGTGCCCGCGGGCCTCCCGCAGCACCTCGCCGGCGGCGGCGGTCTCGCCGAGGCCCACCAGTGCCTCCGCGAGGTCGGCGTGCCAGCCCAGCAGCGGGGGGTCGGCCGCGCCCATCCGGTCCCCGATCCGGGCCACCTGGCGCAGCGACTCGACCGCTTCGGCCACCTGCATGCGGTCGCCGCTGAAAAGGCCTGCCTGGCCGAGCGCCGCGAGCGCCCGCAGCAGGAAGAGCTGGTCGCCGTCCGCCTCCGAGGCGCGCACGGCCCGTACGGCCAGCCGCCGCGCCTCGTCCGCGGTGCCGCCGAAGGTCTGGGCGAGGGCCGCGGCGTAGAGCGCGGGCGCCGACTCCATGCCCGCCGCCGCGGCGACCCGCGTGCAGCGGGCCGCGGTGTGCAGCGCCTCGCGGCAGGCGCCGGCCCGCACATGGGCGCGGGTGAGCGCCACCAGGGTCGCCACGGTCGACTCGACACCGTCCGACTCCCCTGCGGCGGGCAGGAGTTCGGCCAGTTCGCGGCGGGCGTCCTCGACCCGGTCGGAGTCCAGGGCGAGCACCGCGCGCATCCGGATCAGGCCCCAGCTCCGGGGGCCGCCGCCCGCGACCTCGACGGCCTGCGCCAGGGCGTCGGCGGCGCCCGCGGTCTCCCCGGCCAGCGACAGCACCCGGGCCAGCGTGGACAGCGCGGCGATCCGCGCCCCGCCGTCCCCGGCCAGCGCCGCGCACCGGGCGGAGTGCCGGGCGTGCCCGGCCGCTTCCGCCAGCGCGCCGGTCAGCAGGCCGCGCAGCGCCGCCCAGTGGTAGAGCGCCGCCTCCAGTTCGGGGGCGCCGGCCGCGTCGCGCAGCCCGTCCTCGATGAGTTCGGCGTGGTCGCGCAGCGCCTGGCCCGCGCCCCGCAGCAGCACCAGCCGGGCGCGGACCCGGTGCCGGGCCGAGTCGGAGCGGGCGAGCACCGTGCGGGCGGCCCGCTCTGACTCCTCCCAGCGGCCGGCGTCGCAGGCGAAGTCGCCCGCCTCCAGCAGGCGTTCGTCGCGTTCGCGCGGGCGGGCCTGCGGGGTCCTGCGGACGGCGAGTCCGGCGAGTTCGACGGCGGCGTCCGGTTCGCCGCGGTGGCGGGCCGCACGGGCGGCGGCCATCAGGGCGGCGGCGGTGCCCGCGTCCTCCTCCGGGCGGGCGAGGGCGGCGTGGCGTGCGGCCTCGGCGGGTTCGGCCACGGCGGCGGCCAACCGCTCGTGCACGCGGCGGCGTTCGGCGTCGGTGGCGTCGCCGTAGAGCGCCGCGCGCACCACGGGATGCCGGATGCGTACCGACTGCTCGGCGTCCGCCGCGGCCACTCCGGCCCGCTCGGCCTCGTCCAGCGCGGCGGCCGGCTCGGCCACACCCGCGGCCCGCAGCAGCGGCAGGGTCGGCCGGGCGGCGGCGCACGCGACGAGCAGGGCGTGCCGGGCGGACGGCGAGAGGGCGGCGACCGGCGCCAGGACGAGGGAGCGCAGCTCCGCGGGCACCGGCAGGAGGCCGCCGCTCTCCGCTGGCAACCCCGCCCGCGCAGCGGACCGGCCCAACTCGGCGGCGTAGAAGGGGTTTCCGGCCGCCGTGCGCAGGACGGCCCGCAGGACGGGCAGCGGCAGGACGATCCCGGCGGCGAGCAGCACGCGGACCATGCCGTCGTCGGCCAGCGGCGGCACGGCCAGCTCGGCGGCGCCGGGCGGGCACCAGTGGGTGTACTCGGGGCGCCGCCCCTCGGCCACCCGCTCCGCGACGGCGATCCGGATGCCGGCGTCGTCGATCCGCCTGCCCACGAAGGCCAGGACGTCGGCGCTGGGTTCGTCCAGCCACTGGACGCCGTCGACGACCAGCAGCACCGGCGCGGTCCCGGCCAGCCGGCGCAGCGCGTCGAGCACGGCGACGCGCACCGCGAGGGCGTCGGGCCTGCCGCCCGGTCCCGGGCGGTGCAGCAGCGCGGTCAGCAGCGCGGTGCGCGGCCCGGCCGGAAGGGCGGCGACCACCTCGTCGGGCACCCGGGCGAAGAGGTCGATCAGCCCGAGGTAGGGCAGCGCGGCGTCCTCGGGCGCGGGCGAGCAGCGCAGGACGGCGGTGCCGCGCTCCAGGGCGGCAGCCGCCACCCCGGCCAGCAGGGTCGACTTGCCGATACCGGCCGGCCCGTGGACCAGCAGCGCCTTGCGCTCCCCCAGCAGCCGCAGCGCATCCCGCGCCGGCGCCCCCTTCCCGGACCCGGCGTCCGCCCCCTCCCGCCACGGGTCCTGCCGCGGGTCCGGCTGGCTCGGCGATACGTCGGCGACGACTCGCTCCGGCACGTTGCGGCCTCTCCTTCTGGTCCGGAGCCGCGGGGACGCGGCAGCCGGCCACTCACCGTTTCATGTGCTCATGACAACCATCGGAATACCGTGTGTCAATGCCGCCGTGCACGGGCCGACCGGCGGACCGCCCGAGGCGGCCGGGCGCCGACGGGGAGGACGCGGGCCGACCGTGTGATCACGCACATCACCCGCGCGTCGAAACACCGCCCGGGAAGCTGCTAGCGTGTCCGCCATGCGTGCGCCCCTGTTGACGAGCCGACGAGCGGTCGACTACGTCCAGGTCGCCAGCTCCCTGTGTTGCTGACACCGTCGCGACACCGCACTGCCTGAGGTCCGCACAGAACCTCCCTACGGCCGTGCCCGCTTCCCCCTCCGCGATCACCGACTGATCGCCGCAGCCGCCTGTCCGGGTGCGCGTACTCCGGTACGCCCGCCGCGGTCGCGGCTGCCCTCTGACCGAACTGCCTTTCCCCGAACTGCTGGAGGTACGTGTCATGGCTGAGCCGTCCCCGTCGAGCGGAACCCCGGAGCCGTCGCCCGACGAGCCGCAGCTGCCGTCTCGCGGTTCCGGCCGGCGCCGCCTCACGTGGATCGTGTCGGCCGCGGTGGTCGTCGCCGCCGCGCTGGTGGTCACCCTGGTCCTGACACTGAGCGGCGGCTCCGACGGGTCCAAAACGATACGCGTCGGCGTCGTCGACGCCTCCCAGCCGTACTGGAAGACGTACGCGGCGCTGGCCAAGAAGCAGCTCGGCGTCACCGTGAAGTTCGTCAACTTCAACGACTACAGCCAGCCCAACCCGGCGCTGAAGCAGAAGCAGCTCGACCTCAACGAATTCCAGCACATCCAGTACCTGGCGAACTACAACGTCACCGCGCACGACGACCTCCAGCCGATCGGCGCCACCGCGGTCTACCCGCTGCCGCTGTACTCGCTGAAGTACGACAAGGCGTCCGACCTGCCGGACGGCGCGAAGGTGGCGATCCCCAACGACGCCATCAACGAGGCGCGCGGCCTGCTGGTGCTCCAGGCCGCCGGCCGGCTCACGCTCAAGGACGGCGGCAGCGCCTTCTCCACCACCGCCGACATCCTCACCCACAAGGTCGACGTCACCGCGCTCGACGCCTCGCAGACCGCCGGCGCGCTGCAGAACGGCTCGGTGGCCGCCGCGATCGTCAACAACAACTACGCGACCAGCGCCAAGCTGCCCACCTCGCGGGCGATCTTCCAGGACGACCCGTCCAGCTCCAGCGCCGCGCCCTACGTGAACATCTTCGTCGCCCGCAAGGCCGATGTGAACGACTCGCTCTACCTCAAGCTCGCCGCGCTCTACCACGACCCGTCCGTCGAGAAGGGCGTCCAGCAGGCCAACGGCGGCACAGCCGTCTTCCGCACCACCTCGGCCGCCGACCTCCAGGCCGAGCTGACGACCGTGCAGCAGCAGGCCGAGGCCGCGAAGAAGTAGCCCGGCCGGCCACCGGCACCCAGCAGTCCGACGCGCCCTCGGGCGCCCCAGCACACCGGCCCGGCGGCGGCACCGTCCTCCCGCCGCCGGGCCGGCCCCGAGTGAGGAGACCGATGCCCGCCGACAGCCGGCCGACCCCCGTGCCCGCACCGGTGCACGTACGCTTCGACCAGGTCGGGAAGTCCTTCCCCGGCAAGGACCGCAAGGCGGCGCCGCATGTGGCGCTCGCCGATGTGAGCCTGGAGATACGCCGCGGCGAGGTGTTCGGCGTCATCGGCCATTCCGGGGCCGGCAAGAGCACCCTGGTACGGCTGATCAACGGCCTGGAGGTGCCGACCGCGGGCCGCGTCCACGTCGGCCCGCACGAGCTGACGGCGCTCAGCGAGCGCGGGCGGCGCGAGGTGCGGCGCGACATCGGCATGATCTTCCAGCAGTTCAACCTCTTCCGCTCGCGTACGGTCGCGGGCAATGTCGCCTACCCGCTGAAGGTCGGCGGGGTGCGCCAGCCCGAACGCGACCGCCGGGTGGCGCGGCTGCTGGACTTCGTCGGACTGCTCGACCGCGCCCACGACCACCCGGAACGGCTGTCCGGCGGGCAGAAGCAGCGAGTGGGCATCGCCCGCGCGCTGGCCACCGAGCCCTCGCTGCTGCTGGCGGACGAGGCGACAAGCGCGCTCGACCCGGAGACCACCGGCGAGGTGCTCGCGCTGCTGCGCCGGGTCAACCGCGACCTCGGCGTCACCATCGTCATCATCACCCACGAGCTGGACGTCATCCGCTCGGTCGCCGACCGGGTCGCGGTGCTCGACTCGGGCCGGGTGGTCGAGACCGGCAGCGTCTACGACGTCTTCGCCCGGCCGCGGACCGGGGCCGCCGCGCGCTTCGCCGGCGCGACGCTGCGCGACCGCCCGTCGCCGGAGACACTGGCCCGGCTGCGCGCCCGGCACCCCGGACGGCTGGTGACCTTCCGGCTGCGCGACCAGGCGGGCCTCCAGACCCGGCTGGCGCGGACCTTCCTGGACCACAAGGTGGCAGCCGACATCGTCTTCGGCGGCATCAGCGAACTCCAGGAGCGCCCGGTCGGCAGCCTGACCTTCGAACTCACCGGTCCTGACGGCGCGGTGGACGCCGCGCTCACGGCGCTGCGCACGGACGGCGTCGACCTCGTCGAGGAGGAAGCCTGAGATGCACGAGTTCCTGGACAACCTGTCGGTCTACCGGGAGGCGATCCGGCAGACCTTCTCCATCGTCAGCGTCTCCCTGGTGGCCGGCGGCGTGCTGGGCCTGGCCCTCGGACTGGTGCTGTACGCCACCCGCCCGGGCAGTCTGCTCGGCAACCGGGCGGTCTTCCTGGCCGTCAACGTGCTGGTCAACGTGGTGCGTCCGGTGCCGTTCGTCATCTTCATCACCGCGATCCAGCCGCTGATGCTGCACACCATCGGCACCACGATCGGCACGACCGCGGTCACCTTCGCGCTGTCGCTGTCGGCCGCGTTCGCGATCAGCCGGATCGTGGAGCAGAACCTGCTCACCGTCGACCCCGGGGTGGTGGAGGCCGCCCGCGCCACCGGCGCCCGGCCGGTCGGCATCCTGCTGACGGTGCTGATACCCGAGGCCCTCGGGCCGCTGATCCTCGGCTACACCTTCGTCTTCGTCGCGATCGTGGACATGTCCGCGCAGGCCGGGCTCTTCGGCGGCGGCGGCCTCGGCGACTTCGCGATCACCTACGGCTCGCAGCGCTACAACTGGCCGGTCGTCTACATCACCGTCGCCACGATCGTCGTCATCGTCCAGGCCGGGCAGTTCCTCGGCAACTGGCTGGCCCGCCGCGCCCTGCGCCGCTGACCCGTCCGCCCCCTCACGCCGCTCGGCAGCCGATGACGCTCCGCGACGACACAAACCTGTCACACACGGGCCGGAATGTGCCGCCGCCCGCCGGTGGTTCGCCCTGACATGACTGTAGGAGTTGCACTCGACGCGACCGGTGCTGCCAACCAGATCGACGCCACGGTGGCGCTCGCGAGACAGGCCGCCGCCGCGGGACTGCGGTCCGCGTGGTTCGGGCAGACCTTCGGCGCCGATTCGCCGCAGCTCGCGGCGATCGTCGGGCGCGAGGTACCGGACCTCCAGGTGGGCACGTCCGCGATCCCGGTCTTCGGGCGCCACCCACTGCTCGTCTCCAGCCAGGCCCAGACCGCGCAGGCGGCCACGCACGGCCGCTACCACCTCGGGCTCGCGCTCGGCACCAGGCTGCTCACCGAGGCCGGCTTCGGCATCCCGTACGAGCGGCCCATCGCCCGGCTGCGCGAATTCCTGCTCGCACTGCGCCAGTTGACCGAGACCGGCGCCGCCGACTTCCACGGCGAGCTGCTGACCGCGACCACTCCGGTGCCCGCGCGGGTGCCGGGCGCCGAGGGCGGGGTGCCGCTGCTCGTCGCCGCCATGGGGCCGCAGGCGCTGCGGGCCAGCGGCGAACTCGCCGACGGGATCCTGCCGTATCTCGCCGGGCCGCGCGCCCTGGCCGAGCACATCGTCCCGGCCGTCACCGCAGCGGCGAAGTCCGCGGGCCGCCCCGCGCCCCGGATCGTGGCGCTCGTGTACGGGGTGGTGACCGACGACGCCGACGCGGTGCGGGAGAAGGCCACCGAGCAGCTCGCCTTCTACGAGCAGTTCCCGTCCTACGCACGGGTCATCGGGCTGTCCGGCGGCGAGCGGGCCGCCGATGTGGCCGTGATCGGCGACGAGGCGACGGTCGCCGCCGAGGTGCGGCGCTACCGGGACGCCGGGGCGACGGAAGTGGTCTTCTCGGGCACGGAGATCGCGGGCGAAGCCGATCAGCGCCGCACCTGGGCCCTGCTGGGGGAACTGGCCCGGGGCCGGTCGTAGGGATCCCGCGCGCGCCGGGCTGTACGCCCCCGTGACCGCCCGGCGCACGCGCCGTGCGCGCCGGCGTACCCGGCGTCCCGTACGCCACAGCATTGGCAAAGCGCGTGTATTACCTCTGCCAAATTTTCGCTTGACGCGGGCACGTCAGGTTACGGTCCTCCCATCACTCCGCTCACACCACGCAGCCGAGTGGTCACGCGTCACGCAAGCCCTCTGCCCCACCCCGACAGGAGGCACCAGTTGCGCACCTCTTCCACCCCCCGTACCGGCGGCCCGCTCTCGTTACGCCGCGCAGGCCTGGCACTCACCGCGGTGACCGGCCTGGTCCTGTCCGGCGCCGCCCTGGCCGCACCCTCGGCCGACGCGGCGGCGTCCACGACCTCGCACCGGCTCACCACCGCGCGATCCTGTGCGGTCGCCAGCAAGCCGGGGATGATGGCGTGTTCCGCCCTGAAGGTCACCAGCGGCGCCGACTCGCTGGCCCCGGCCGCCCGTTCGGCGTCGGGCGTGGTCAACCCCGCCGCCACGCCGTCCGGTTACGGCCCGGCCGACCTGCACAGCGCGTACGCGCTCCCCACCACCGGCGGTTCCGGCGCGACGATCGCCATCGTCGACGCGCAGGACGACCCCAACGCCGAGTCGAACCTCGCGACGTACCGGTCGACGTTCGGCCTGACTCCGTGCACCACGGCCAACGGGTGCTTCAAGAAGGTCGGCCAGAACGGCACGGGCTCGCTGCCGAGCCCGGACGCGGGCTGGGCCGAGGAGATCTCGCTCGACCTGGACATGGCCAGCGCGATCTGCCCGCAGTGCCACATCCTGCTGGTGGAGGCGAACTCGGCGACCATGGCGAACCTGGGCACGTCCGTGAACACCGCGGTCTCGCTCGGCGCGAAGTACGTGTCCAACAGCTACGGCGGCGGCGAGTCGTCCTCGGACACCTCGTACGACAGCCTGTACTTCAACCACCCCGGCGTGGCGATCACGGTCAGCTCGGGCGATAACGGCTACGGCGTCGAATACCCGGCGGCCTCGCGCTACGTCACCGCGATCGGCGGCACCACGCTGAAGCGGTCGAGCACCCCCCGCGGCTGGACCGAGACCGCCTGGTCCGGCGCCGGCTCCGGCTGCTCGCGCTACGACGCCAAGCCGACCTGGCAGAAGGACACCGGCTGCACCCGCCGTACGGTCGCCGACGTCTCCGCGGTCGCCGACCCGGCCACCGGTGTCGCGGTCTACGACACCTACGGCGGCGACCCGGGCTGGGAGGTCTTCGGCGGCACCAGCGTCTCCTCGCCGATCATCGCCGCGGTCTACGCCCTCGCGGGCACCCCGTCCGCCGGCTCGTACCCCGCGTCCTTCCCGTACGCCCACCCGTCGGCGCTCAACGACGTCACCAGCGGCTCGAACGGCTCGTGCGGCGGCTCGTACCTGTGCACGGCAGGCCCGGGCTACGACGGACCGACCGGTCTGGGCACCCCGAACGGCGTGACGGCCTTCCAGGGCTGACCCGCGGCACCACCCGGCCCGGCGGGATGTACGGTCCGGCACCGCATTCCACGGAATTTGCGGCTGGTTGAACAAAGCACGTAACACTTCCGCTACTTTTGACTTCCCGCGGATCCCGTCCGCCCGGGAAGACGACTCGCGTCACTGCGATACCCACACGTACCAAAAAGACCAACCAAACCCACCTGATCCACACCGGTCCCACCTGCTTACGGCGTGGGCCGGTGTGCCGCTATTCTCAGCTCCCGAGCGCTCGTTGAGCGACGCCGATAGGGAGACAAGACGCTATGACGCACGATGTACCGCCGCCACCCGGCTCGCCGCCCCCTCCGCCGCCGCAGACCGGCGGTCCTTCCGGGACCACTTTCGACCCGGCTTCGGTGAACCGACTCGACTGGGCAATTCTCGGTATCGGGTTCATCGTGTTCATCTTCTCGTTCTTCGACTACTACTCGTGGGATTTCGGGAGCGGATACGGCCTCGACCTCGGCAGCGTGAGTTGGAGCGCCTGGCACTTCAGCCACGGGTTGTTCATAGCCTGGTTCGCGATGGTCATCACCGTGCTCGCCGCGGCCGTGCTGGCGGTCAGCCTGTTCGCGCCGGCGGTCGAACTGCCCGCGCCCGCCCGGCTGCTGACCTTCCTCGGCTTCGCGGTCGGCTTCGTGCTCTACCTCATCGCGATCTTCGCCCACTCCGACTTCGGTCCGGCCGGCGGTCACGGGTTCAGCTTCTGGGTCAGCCTGATCCTCGCGGGCGCCGGCGCGGTCATCGCGCTCATGCGTGCCCAGCAGACCGACACCGTGCTGCCGGGACAGCTCGGCAAGCTCCCGCGCGTCGGCCGGTAGGACGGCAGGACGCGCCCTCGGCGCCGGCACCGGGCCGGGGGCCCCCCCCCCCCCGCCCGGGGGGGGGGCGGGGGGCGGGGGGGGCGGCCCCCCCGGCGGGGNGTCGGCTTCGTGCTCTACCTCATCGCGATCTTCGCCCACTCCGACTTCGGTCCGGTCGCGTGTACGGCACCGCGGGGCGGCCCGGCCACCGCTAGGCCGCGTGCCGGATGTGGCCGCCCACCATGTGGGTGTCCGCGCGGTCCGCGGGCGTGGTGTCGGCCAGAGCGTCCCGCATCCGCTGCAAGCGGTGCAGCGTGGCGCCGCCGACCAGGTAGAGGTAGGCGAAGAACACCGCGCTGAAGACGCCGAAGCCGATGGTGTGCCACAGGCTCGACGTGAACGCGGACAGGACGACGACCGCGATGAGCAGCGCCGCTATGAACACCAGCGCGCTCTTGCGGTGCCGGGTGCGGTTCAGCCGCTGGTCGACCAGTTCGCGCATCGCGTGGCGCCGCTCGGCGTCCTGCGGCACCTCGCCCCGGCGCAGCATGTGGTCCAGCACGACGAGTTCGTCGGCCGACCCGCCCGCCACGGCACGCTCGCGCTGCCGGCGCCTGACGGTCATCCACACCGCGCCCAGCGAACAGGCCACCACCCGCACCAGCACGCCCAGCGGCGACCTTCCCGGATTGAGCAGCAGCACGAAGGCCGCGGCCAGCAGCCAGGCGGCCGTGAACTGGAGCCACAGGTGCCGGGCGAAGAGATCCTTGATCCTGCGCATCGGTCGATCCCCCTTGGTGTCAAGGCTGTTGGGATTTGCCTACCCGCGTCCGCGAAAGTCACCGCGGCCGTGTGCGGAAAGGCGCCGTATCGGGCCGGGGCGTGCCGCGCGGAGCCCGGCGTGAGGTGGGCCGCGGGGGTTCCCCCAGGCCCGCGGCCTGCGAGGTGCGTCAGCACGGCCTGCCGGGGCAGTCGGAACCGTGTGAAGACGCAAGCGGCACAATCGACAGGCCGACGCACCGCCGGACGCGTGGCCGACAGCAGGATGGTGGAAGTCTGCGGTCGCGCGGGCTTCGTGGCACGCGGGGTGATCTACGTCCTGATCGGCGTGCTGGCGGTACGGATCGCGTTCGCCGACAGCGGCGGCCAGCAGGCCGACCGCGGTGGCGCGCTCGCGGAGATCGCGCACAAGCCCTTCGGCAACGTGATGCTGTGGCTGCTGGGCATCGCGCTGATCGGCATGGCGATATGGCGGCTGTCCGAGGCGGCCTTCGGGCAGCCGGGGCCTGACGGCGACAAGGCGGGCAAGCGCGCCGCGGCGGCCGGCCGCTGTGCCTTCTACGGCTTCGTGTCGTATTCCGTGCTCGCCTACACGGCCGGCGACAAGGGCAGCGGCAGCGGATCGACCGACAAGCGGACCGACGACGTGACCGCCAGGGTCCTGGACTGGCCGGGCGGCCAGTGGATCGTGGCGATCGCCGGTGTCGCCGTGGCCTGCACGGGCCTGTGGATCGCGGCGCGCGCCGTCATGCACAAGTACCGCAAGCACCTGAAGATGTCGGAGATGTCCCCGGCGGAGCGCAAAGCGGTCGACGTGCTCGGGGTGTTCGGGGGATCGGCACGGGGCATCGTGTTCGCCACCGCGGGCGCCTTCGCCGTGGCGGCGGCAGTCCAGCACACACCGGGCAAGTCCAAGGGCATGGACGACACGCTCCGCTCCTTCACCGGTACGCCGGCGGGGCCGTGGCTGCTGGTGCTCATCGCCGTCGGCCTGATCGCCTTCGGCGTGTTCTCCTGGGCGAACGCCCGGTGGCGCAAGGTCTGACGCGCACCGCTGCGCGCCGCCCGTCCGGTGGCGGGGCAGCCGGCGTACGATGCCGACCGCTCCTGTGGCCCCGCCACCGGGGCGGTCAGTGCGTGAAGGTGAACCAGTTGATGTTGACGAAGTCGGATGTGCTGCCCGCGAAGACCAGGTAGACGTCGTGGACGCCGGTGGTCTGGGCGGTGACGTTGGCGGGCACGCTCTGCCAGGTCTGCCAGCCGCCGCTGCTGCCGAAGTCGATCTCGGCGATCTTCGTCCCCGTGGTGCTGCCCAGCCGCACCTGGATCGCGCCGCTGACACCGCTCGCCGCGCCCGAGGCCAGCCGGGCGACGAACTGCGCGGGCGAGGCGGAGCCGAAGTCGACGCCGGAGTACTTCAGCCAGTCGCCGTTGGACAGATAGCCCACGTCCTGGCCGCCCCCGGAGTCGGTGCAGCTCTCCGTCTGGGCACCGCTCTGCGCGCTGAAGGACTCCGCCTGGATGGTGCCGTACGCCCCCGTTCCGCCGCTGGGCGGGGTCGTGGTGCCGGAACCGGCCCCCGGGCCCAGGGCGATGGTCCAGGAGGTCGGGGCGCCGTCCTGGAGGTGCCCGTCCACGGGCGCGGCGCCGGTGGGGCCGACGTCGTCGTACGGGAAGGCGTATCCGATGGTGGCGTACTGGTGGACGAGCCGGGCGTAGTGGTTGGTCGTCGCGCCCTGGTAGTACTGCGAGGGGGTGACGCCGTTGGGCTGGGAGGAGCCGCCGCTGACCAGCAGCGAGCTGCGGTTGAGGGCCGCGGCCAGCCGTGCGGCGACCGCCCCGCGCGCGTCCCCGCCGGAGTTGTAGAGCGGCCCGCTCGCGCAGCCGAAGATGTCGACCGCGCTGGGCTTGGTGAAGGGCACGCCGTTGGTGTTGAGCCCGGCGAAGGTGAGCACACCGCCGGAGACCGTGCCGTTGTAGGCGCCGATGGCGCCCTGCCCGTCGACGGTCAGCGTGTGGGTCTGGAAGTAGCTCCAGACCTGGTCCAGGTAGGAGTTCCAGTAGGACCCGAAGTCGGTCGGCGAGTGCGCGGGCGCCAGGATCCGCAGGGCGGCGCCCGAGGAGTCGGTGGCGACCAGCTTGTCCCAGGGTGCCCCGTCCGCGCTGTGCTGGGCCTTGAGGCCCGCGGCGATGGAGCCGAGCGCCCCGCTGGGCAGCGGGCTCACCGACTGGGCCCCGCCGCTGCCGGTCGACGCCATGGACACCGGCAGCGCGACCATGTCGACGTAGCTGATGTTGGCGTAGAGGTTGGCGCTGTTGTATGTGAACTCGCAGAAGGTCCAGTTGGTCAGCCAGTTGGGGTCGGTGCTGGTGAACCCGGGCTGCACCAGGCCGGGTACGCCGCCGTTGCCGCCGGGCGGGTTGACGAAGAACTGGATCTTCTTGCCGACCGAGAACCACACCCGGCCGCCGATGACGTAGTCCTGGAGGGTGAGGCGGGTGGCCGCCGAGCCGGAGGCGCCGAGCGCGATCGAGTAGTCGGCGGTCGGGGTGAGGACCGACGAGGGGCTGGGCAGCCGCTTGAAGTGCCCGTCGGCGCCGACGAATCCCGGCCAGCCCGAGGTGTCGGATCCGCTGATGTAGGCGTAGACCGTGCCGCTGCCGGAGTTGTTCTGCAGGGAGATCGGCAGCGAAGCGGTCGCGGCCGACGCCCGGGAGGCGAGGCCCGGCGACCACAGCGGCGAGGTGCCCGCCGCGGTCAGGCCGGCGGCGGCGGTGATGAAGGAACGTCTGGAGACCATGTACTCCTCCTGGGGAGGCACGGGCGGGTGCGGCGGCTTCGGGCCGTCGCACCCGCCCAGGGTGGGGGGATTCACGGGTGGAGAGGTGCTCGCTCAGGACGGCAGGCGCCACTGCTGGTCGATCCCGCCGGTGCGGTCCCGGATCTCCGCCCGGGTGCCGGGGCAGCCGGGCGTCGCCGCTGCCGCCGCCCCGGCGCGGGGCGGGGCGGTGCGGGCGGCAGCCCCGGCCGGCGGACCGGCCTGGCGTTGACATGTGATCGCTCTTGATTGAACCTGTGGACATGCCAAGTCGTCAAGATACGAGAGAGCGCTCTCATTCCGGATGACCGGCGGCCCCCGGGAATGGCGTCAGGTGGCGCCGCCGATGGCAGGATCAGTGGCACGAAGGTACGTGCGGTCGGGGCGTCGGCCGACCGCGGCCGAAGGGTGCGCACCGCCCCGGTCAGGCCCACGGTCCCCGGGCCGCAGCACAGATGGAGCGCGCCGTCCTCGCTCTGCCCACCCTCGACCAGCGCGCCGCTCACGTGACCGGCGCGGGTTGGCCGGCAACGGCGGACGCGGCCGGCCGATCAGCACCGGACAGCAGGCCGCCGGCACCCTCGGCCTGCTCGACACCTCGGCCTGCCGAGGGGACGGGGGCTCGCTGAGATGCGAGGTCCGCGCGGGGGGAGGAGTGTGGAAGGACGGGGGCCGCCGTTCGACGGCGGCACCACCCCTTTTGCGGTGCCGGGCGAGTTCTCCGCACGGTGTTCGTCCGCTGCGGACAGTTCCGCCCGCCATGGCGCCGGGGTGCGCCGGGACCCCGTCCGAGTTCTATTCCTAGGGGACATCCGCATGGACAAGAACACCAAGGCGACTCTCGCTGCCGCGGCCGCGGCAGGTTATGTGGTCGGACGGACGAAAAAGGGAAGATTGGCCCTGAGCGTGCTGTCTCTTGTCGCGGGCCGAAGTCTTGATCCCATGGCGCTGATCGGCCAGGGCGTCAGGAAACTCGCCGACAGTCCCCCGTTCGACCAGCTGGGAGACCAGATCGGCGGGCAACTGCTCGACTCCGGGCGCTCCGCCGTGTCCGGCATGACCAGCCGGGGTGTCGAATCGCTGACCAGCGCCCTCCAGGAGCGGACGCGTTCCCTCCTGGACGCCGAGGAGGACGCGGACGAGGACGAGGCGGACGGCGAAGAAGTAGACGAAGCGGCCGAAGAAGAGGACGAGGCCGAAAACGGGGATGAGGAGCAGGACGAGGGTGCGGACGAGGAGGAGGACGAAGAAGAGGACGAAGAAGAGGAAGAGGCAGAGGAAGAGGAGCCGTCGAAGCCGCGCCGGCGTCCCGCCGGCAAGAAGGCAGCAGGACGGAAGGCTCCGTCCAGGAAACCGGGGCCGAAGAATCCTCCGGCCAGGAAGGCAGTGAAGACGGCGGCAGCGAAGAAGGCCGCTTCCAAGAAGCCCCCCGCCCGCAGCACGAAGCGGAGGTGACCGGCCATGACGAAGAGCGCAGAGCGCGAAGCGGATGGACAGGTCGACAACAGCACCTCCCCGCTGGAGGAGTTGCGCGGGGAACTCGGCAATTACGTCGGAGCGCGTGCCCAGCATCTCGCGGACTCGGTGGGCGACAAGCTCACGAGCTTCAGCATGCCGTCCACGAACGGCGACGGCAGCGGCATACTGTCTCTCGGCAAACGCGTCCTGAACGGTGAGAACCCCGTGAAGGCGGTCGTCAGCGAGAAGGCCAAGGGCGCGAAGGACAAGGTCGTCGGAGGCGTCAAGGACGCCGTCGGCGGCGGCGACGGGACAGCGGGCGACACCAAGGTCACCAACATGGTCGAGGTCATCGACATCGGGCGGCCACTGCGTTTCGTCTACGACCACTGGACGCAGTTCGAGGAGTTCGGCTCTTTCGCCAAGGGCGTCAGCGACGTCACCATGTCGGACGAGGTCGAATCGGACTGGAAGCTCAAGGTCGCCTTCTCCAACCGGAATTGGAAGGCCACCGTCCAGGAGCAGGTGCCCGACGAACGTATCGTCTGGGACTCGGAAGGGGACCGCGCCACCACGCACGGCGCTATCAGCTTCCATGAGCTGACCCCTGACCTGACCCGGGTCGTCGTCGTGGTCGAGTACCGGCCGTCCGGATTCTTCGAGAAGACGGGCAATCTGTGGCGCGCACAGGGCCGCCGGCTGCGCCTGGACCTGAAGCACTTCCAGCGCTACGTCACCCTGACCGACGAGGAGCCCGAAGGCTGGCGGGGCGAGATCCGCGACAGCGAAGTCGTCAGGACCCACGAGGAGGCCCTGGAGGAAGAGGACGCCGACGCGGGAGCGGACGCCGACACGGACGACGAGTACGACGACGAGGAGGAGGCGGGCGAGGACGCGGCGGACGAGGACGAGGAGTACGCCGAGGACGACGAGGACGACACGTGACAAGCCGTGACGTGGCGTGACTCACCTCTCCACAGTGAGGCGAAGGACCCGATGGACGAGGACCCGGAGATCAGGGACGGCCAGGAGGAGTTCGACGAACAGGAGGAGCCGTACGAGGCGGAGGAGATCGAACCCGGCGTCACGGCGTCGGCCGATCCGGACGTCCTGCTGGACGTCCCCACCCTCAAGGTCGACGAGGTCGATCTGGAGGTGGAGGACCTGCGGGCGCGGGTGTCGCTCCAGGCGGAGGTGCTCGATCTGCTCAAGCTCAACGTCGGCGCGGATGTGGCGCTGGGGCGGGTGCACCTCGACATCAAGGGGGTCGAGGCGCAGGCGCTGCTCAAGGTCCGGCTCGACAATGTGGTGGACCTCGTCGGCCGTGTGCTGACGATGATCGACCACAACCCGCAGATCATCGAGCACCTCACGGAGTCCCTCGGCTCCGCGGTCGGCGAGGTCGGCCGGGGCACGGGACTGGCCGTCGGCGAACTGGGCCGCGGCGCCGGGAGCGCCGTCGAGGACGTCGGCCACGGCGCGGGGAGCGCCGTCGAGGACGTCGGTGCGGGCGCCGGAAGCGCCGTGGAAGACGTCGGCGAAGGCGCGGGCGAGGCCGTCGAGGATGTCGGCGAGGGCACGAGGCACGCGGTCAAGGACGTCGGCGGCAGCGCCGGCCGGACCCTCGAAGGGGTCGGCGAGGACGCGGGAAACGCCGTCGAGGACATCAGCGGCAGCGCTGGGCGGACGGTCGAGAACGCGGGCGGGGAAGCCACGCGGGCCGCCGGTGACGCGGCCGGTGAAGTCACCGAGGCCGCTGGTGACGCGGTCGAGGACGTCGAGGACGTCGAGGAGACGGCCGGGGAAGCGCGGGACGACCTCGGTGAGGAGGTCGCCGACACCGTGGACGACGCCGACGAGGAGGTCGCCGACGAGGTCGGCGCGACCCCTGCGGCCGGCCCGGGCAAGCGCAAGGTCCGCCGCAGCACGGCCGACCGGCCGAAGAAGGCCAGGTCCAGGGGAACCGGCCCCGCGACGGCCACGGGCTCGCGCGGCAGGAGCAGCCCCCGTTCGCGCCGGGAGGCCGGCGACAGGGAGGAGCGGGAGGCCGCCATCGCGTCGCGGGAACGGGAGCGGGACCGCGAGCGCGAGTCGCGCCGGCGCGGCAGACGGCGTTAGGGCCTGTCGTCACGGCCCGGTTCCCCGGTTCACGGCCGCTGCGGCTGCGTCGCTGCGGCCCGGGACCGGAGGTCGCCGCGACGGTGGGGATCAGCGGTTCCCGCTGTCGGCGGCGGAGGACTCCGCCGTCCCGCCGGATCCGGAATCGCCGGGGACGTACTTGCGCAGCCGCGGGACGGGGGCGGCGGCCGGCGCGGTGTCGTCGGCGAGTTCCCTGATGCCCTGGAGTCCGCTGTCCCCCTCGGGCACCGGCGACTTGGGCCGCTGATCGCCGACACCGGGTGCGCCGGACGCCTCCTCCTGGGGCGTGGAGAGCCCGTAGTGCACGTACAGCTCCTGCTCCTGGACGAGGTCGAGGTGCTGTTCCGCCTCCATCCGGGGCGCGCTGCGCACACCTTCCAGCGTGCAGGCCAGGTCGAGTACGCCTTCCCGGGTGTGGGTGGCTCCCTCCAGCGGGACGAAGGTGTCGCCCTCACCCGCGCCGTGCGCGTCCGTCCGCACCGTCACCCACTCCGGGCGGCGCCCCATGTCCTCCACGTACACATGGTCGACGGAGCCGATCCGCTCGCCGTCGCGGTCATAGGCGGTCAGGTGTCTGAGCGCTTCCGGGCTGTCGAAGACGTCCTCGGTCATGAAGGGTCACTCCTCCGGTAATGGGGCACGGCCGACTGCTTCCATCGAGCCTCCTATCCCGTTCTGCGGCAACCAGGCGCGTCGGCGTGCACCGGCCGTCCCACCCGGTCAGCCGTCCGGGGGGCGCCCGCACACCGGCCGGGGCTGTCGTCAGGAGTGCGTCGAGGTGCGGCACCCGCCTCCCCGGAGCCAGCAGAACCCCTTGAACGAGGCCCGGCCGGACACGCGCTGTTCGTTCCCGTCCGGCCGGGACCCACGGGCTGCACCACCCGCTTCTTCCGCAACGCCCTGGGCGGGCGTACCGCGGTCGCCTTCACCAGCGAACGCACGCTGGTCAGGGCACTCGGACCGGCCCAGCCGTGGGGGTCCGAGCCCCGGCAGCCCCCCCCGGACGGGCCGGCCTCTCACGGGGGGGCCGGCCCTGGGCAGCGCCCGCGCAGAGCACCATTTCCACGCGTGCCAACAGCACGCGGGAATACCCCGGAGAACAGGTATTTCCGGTGAGGTCAACGGCATTCCCTGATTGGTTTTTCCGCGTGGCGCGTGATATTCACTGGGCACCGGTCAGCACCAGTCCGCGTGGGGATTCACGTCATGAACAATCTTTCGGCCGACGCCGATTGGCGGGTCGATCAGCGCTGCACCAACTGCGACGCGGCCCGGCAGTTCGCGCCGGGCCTGGTCACCGAGACCGCGGGCCGTTCCTCGATCGTCCGGCAGCCGCGTGACGAAGCGGAGGAAAAGGCGCTGCACGCCGCGGCGTTCGCCTGCCACACCCGCTCGATCCGGCACGGCGGGCGGGGGCCGGATCCCGCTCTCGATCCGTTCCCGCTGCGCCTCACCGAGCACGTACATATGTGCGGGCACAATTCCCGGCTCACCGCGGGCGCGAACTCCTATCTGCTGCGCAGGCCCGCCGGAAATCTGATGATGATCGACACACCGCGCTGGAGTCCGGATCTGGCCGAGAAATACGCGGCCGTCGGCCCGGTGACCGATGTCCTGCTCACCCATCGCGACCACGCCGCGCACGGCCGCCAATACGCCGACCGGTTCGGCGCCCGGCTCTGGATCCACGAGGGCGACCTGGCAGCGGCGCCGGACGCCGACGGGATCCTGCGCGGCACCGAGCCGGCCGAGATCGCCTACGGGGTGAGCGCGCACCCGCTGCCCGGGCACACCGAGGGCAGTGTGCTGTACCTCGCCGACGACACGTACTGCTTCAGCGGCGACAGCTTCTACTGGTCCCGGTCCGCCGGCGACCTCGCCGTCGTCGAGGCGGTCACCTGGTACTCCGTCACCGAACTGGCCGCGTCGCTGGCCCGTGCGGCGCCGGGGCTGCGCTTCGAGTGGCTGCTGCCGGGACACGGCGACCGCAAGCACCTGCCGGCCGGCGATTTCGCCCGCCGCATGCGCGACCTGGCCGACCGTACCGGCGAACTCTCGCCGCGGCCGGTCGACTTCACGGCGCTGCGCTGGTGACGCGGGCGTGCCCGGGTTCCCGGTGTTCCCGGCGCCCCGGGCCGGGCGGCACTGGGGCCTGTCCGGCGGGATGCGCCGGACAGGCCCCAGGCGTGCGGAGTGGTTCAGCCGCGCCGGAACGGGCGGCCCCGCAGCCGGGCGCCGGTCCGCGCGGGTGTGCGGCGTATCCGCCGCACCCGGCTGTCAGCGGAGAGCCGGGTGCGGACGGGATCCCCTGCCGCCCGCGCCCGGGCCGGACGCCCGGCGCGGTGTGGTGTCAGACGCCCGGCTTGCTGGGCTTCTTGCAGCAGTCGCTGCTGCTGCTGGTGGTGCTGAGGACGGCGACGGCGCTCTCCACCGCGATCGGCTCCATGGTCTGCAGGTTCAGCACGCTCATGCGGATCATCTCCTGGGGTTGTCGGGAGCGCGCGGACGCGCTCGGGGCGCTGGGACCGGCGAGGGCCGATCGGCAGGCCAAGCGTGCAGCGTCGGCCGAGGCGCGCACATCAGCGGAAGGCCCCCATAATCCGCCGCCCCCGGTCCCCCATCAGGACGGCCGCGGGGGAAGGCGAATGGTGGTGTTCACCACCCGGGCCGCTGCCGCGCCGGACCGGCCCGACCGGGGTGCGCCGGTCCTGCACCACCGCCGGCCGGCATTACTCTTCCGGGCATGACGCGCACCCGCCTGTACCGCCACGGCACCCTGGAGCTCGAGGACTTCCCCGTCCAGGACATCTCCGACTACGTCGGCGACCCGGACTGCATGGTGTGGCTGGACGTACGCGACCCCGGCTCCGCGGACTTCGACATGATCGCCGAGGAGTTCGGGCTGCACTCCCTGGCCATCGAGGACGCGCGGCACGAGCACCAGCGGCCCAAGCTCGACACCTACCGCACCCATCTGTTCATGAGCGCCTATGCGGTCACCGTGGCGCCGGACACCGGCGCGATCGAGGCCAGCGAGGTGTCGGCGTTCATCACCTCCAACGCGCTGATCACGATCCGCCAGGGCGAGCACTGCCGCATCGACCGGATCGTGGAGCGCTGGGACAACTCGCCCGACCTCGCCAAGCACGGCGTGGGCTTCCTCGTGCACGGCCTGCTGGACTACCTGGTCGACGGCCACTTCGCCGCCGTGCAGGATCTGGACGACCGCATCGAGCAGCTGGAGGACCTCCTCTTCGAGGACAGCCCCAAGGAGATCCAGGTGGTCCAGCGCCGCTCCTTCGAGCTGCGCAAGAACCTGGTGCGGCTGCGCCGGGTGGTCCTGCCGATGCGCGAGGTCGTCAACTCGCTGCTGCGCCGCGACCTGCACGTCGTCAGCGAGCCGATGATGCCGTACTTCCAGGACGTCTACGACCACGTGCTGCGCGCCACCGAGTGGACCGAGTCCCTGCGCGACCTGGTCACCACCGTCATGGAGACCAACCTGACCGTCCAGGGCAACCGCATGAACCTGATAATGAAGAAGGTCACCAGCTGGGCGGCGATCATCGCGGTGCCCACCGCCGTCACCGGCTTCTACGGCCAGAACGTGCCCTATCCCGGATTCAGCGCGCACTCCGGCTTCTGGACGTCGACAGGCGTCATGATCGGCCTGTCCGTCCTGCTCTACACGACCTTCAAGCACAAGGACTGGATCTGAAGCCCCCCGCGGCCCACCAGGGCCGACAGTCCCGCGGGGGCACGCGGCGTATGCGGCCGCCGGGCCGGGTGACCGAGCGTGCGGCGGCCCGCGCCCGGGCCGGTGCGCGGCGGCGGGCGCGGGCCGCAGCGCGCTAGTCGGCCGAGGGCTCGGGGTCCGCGTCCTGCGGCTTGGCTGCAGCGACGGTCGCCGTGCGCCGGTTGACCACGACGGTCGCCGCCGCCGCGCTGACGGCGAAGGCCAGCAGTACGGTGGCGGGCCGGTTCAGGCGGTGGCCGGTGAGCTGGTCCAACGAGTAGCGGCCCGGACCGACGAGGCCGAGGCCAGCCGCCGCGAAACCGAGGAAGGCCGGGTATTCGAAGCCGCCCTTGTGGGCGAAGAACCCGGCGGGCGCGTGCACGGACACCGCGCCGGCCATGGCGCCCGCGGCAGCCGCGCCCGCCACCGGGGTGGCGAGGCCGAGCGCCAGGAGCGCACCGCCGCCGGCCTCACCGAGGCCCGCGGCGACCGCGCTCTCCCGCCCGGGGGTGAAGCCCATGCTTTCCATGGCCGCGGACGTGCCCTTGACGCCGCCCCCGCCGAACCAGCCGAGGAGCTTCTGCGAGCCGTGGGCGAACAGCACCCCGCCGGTCCCCAGGCGCAGGGCGAGCAGACCGAGGTCCTTGCGATGGCTGAAGGGCATGAGGTCAGACCTTCCACAGACGTAGGCAGCACGATCCGCTGCCTATCCTGCCGTGGCCGGGCCACTCGCGCACCCGGTCACGGAATTCCGCGGCACCCGGGGCACCTGGGTCCCGTCCGGTCCGCGGACCAGGCCGCGGACCGGCTCGCGGACCGCGGCCGTAGAGTGGGGGTGTGGCGGCTTACCCGGAGATACCCGGCCTCGGCGCGATACGGCGCCGGCTGGGAGCTGAACTGCTCGCGCGGGTGGCGGGGCCCGACGGTCCCGCGCAACGGGACCGTATCCACGGCAGCCCCGGACCCCGCTGGTTCGGGCCCGACCGGCCGATCCGGGCGGTGCACGGCGACGCCTCGATGTTCGTCGGCGGCCTGCGCGCGCTGCTGCTCCAGTCGCTGCACCCGCTGGCGATGGCGGCCGTCGCCGGCCACTCCGGCTACCGCGGCGACCCCTGGGGCCGGCTCCAGCGGACCAGCGCCTTCCTCGCCGTGACGACCTTCGGCACCGCGCGGGACGCGGAGCAGGCCGTGGCGCACGTGCGGGAGATCCACGCGCGGGTGTCGGGCACCACCGACGACGGCGAGCCGTACCGTGCCTCGGACCCGCACCTGCTGGGCTGGGTGCACGCGGCCGAGGTGGACAGCTTCCTGCGGGCGCACCGGCGCTACGGCGCCGAGCCGCTGGACGACGACGGGTACGACGCGTACGTCGCGGACGCCGCCCGGGTGGCGACCGGGCTCGGGGTCCAGGACCCGCCCCGCGACCAGGCGGAGCTCGCGGCGGTGCTCGACGCCTACCGCCCCGAGCTGCGGGCGACCCCGCAGGCCAGGGAAGCGGCCCGCTTCATGCTGCTCGACCCGCCGCTGCCGTGGGCGGCCAGGCCGCCCTACGCGGTGCTCGCCGCCAGCGCGGTCGCCCTGCTGCCGCTGTGGAGCCGGGTGCCGCTGGGCGTGCCGTACCTGCCGGTGGTGGAGGAGACCGGGATACGGCTGGCCGGCCACGGGCTGACCCGGGTGATCCGCTGGGCGATCCCGAAGCCGGAGCCGGTGCCGCGTTCGGATCCGGGGCCCTCGGAGCCGGGGCCGGAGCCCGAAGCGGAACCTGGGCCGCGGAAGAGGTGACGGCTGGCCGGCGGCAGGCAGCGGCGGGTCGGCGGACGACCCGGAAGCCGATGTTCCCCGTCGGGCTGTCCGGCGTGCCAGGACACGTGCACCACCGGGTGGTTCTGCCGGTCGTGCACACCGGAGCCCGGGCCGGAGGGCGCCCGCCAGCAGGCGCCTTCCACCGCGCGCCACCAGGGCGTACCGGCGACGGAGGGCGAGGTGGTCCGCAGCCGCTGCGGCAGGAACGCCTCGAAGACGTAGGAGAAGCCGAACCGCTCCGCCTCCGTCACGTGGCCGGTCTCCTTGACGAAGGAGGCGAAGGCGGTGTTGGTAACAGTGGTCGGGGACACCGCGAAGGGGCCGACCTCGGCCTCGCGGACCGGGCCCTCGCCGTCGGCCGGTACCCGGTCGGGATCGTTGGAGCCCACCAGGAAGGTGCCGCCGGGCAGCGCGACCAGGCCTCGCGCGGCCCGTACGGCGGCAGGCCGCGCCACCGGGGCGGTGCGCGGCGCATCGGGCCGGAGGCCGGCGGGGCCGTGCCCGGGGGTGCAGCACGAGGGGTTGCCGCATCTTCGCAGCACCGCGTTGACGAGGGCGCCCGTCACGCCGAGGACGACGCGGGGACCCGGGCCGTGGTGCTCGTCGCCGTCGATGATCTCGCCGAGTCGGCAACGGCGTCAGAGGGTACGTTCCTGCCGCGGGGCGCCTTCGGAGCGGCCGACCGGAGCCATGGCGTCCCGCACGATCGGAGAGGTGAGTCGAACGATGCCTGAACCACCGGTGGTCCTGCTGCTGTCCGGAAGCGTCCGAGCGGGTTCCAGCAACGAGTCCGTGCTGCGCACCGCGCAGGCCGTGGCGCCCCCGACGGTGCGCACCGTCCTTTACGACGGCCTGGCCGCCCTGCCGCACTTCAACCCCGACGACGACACCGACAGGCCGCCGGCTCCCGTCGCCAGGCTCCGCGCGGCGATCGCCGGGGCCACCGCCGTCCTGATCTGCGCACCGGAGTACGCCGGCACCCTCCCGGGCTCGTTCAAGAACCTGCTGGACTGGACGGTCGGGGGCGTCGAGATCAGCGACAAGCCCGTGGCGTGGGTCAATGCCGCCGCCCCCGGAAGGGGCGGCGGCGCGGAGGCCACGCTGCGTACCGTCCTCACCTACACCGGCGCGGCCATCGTGGAGTCGGCCTGCGCGCGGCTGCCGGTGGACCGCGGGATCATCGGCGAGGACGGCACCGTCACCAGTCCCCCGGTGCGCGAGCGCCTCGCCGAGATCGTCCAGCAGCTGGCAGCGGCCGTCGCCGGCCCGGTGGACACCGCGGGCGGCTGAACCCGGGGCGGGATCAGCGCTGGGTGAGCCGGTGGTAGAGCCCGGTCCAGGCGGTGTCCTGGGCGGTGGCCGGCCGGTGGTCGCAGAAGGGCAGCGCGCGCTGGGACGTGTAGTAGCGGAGCATGTCGAGCACGGCCAGCGGGGCGCTGTCCTTGCCGCCGGTGTAGTCGGAGCCCGGCAGCACGTGCTGGTGCACCCGGCAGGTGGGGTGGGCGTCGGGCGAGCCCCTGTCGAGGGCGCCGGTACGGGGGCCGGAGGCGCCGCAGGCCGTCAGCGCGACGGCGGCGAACAGCAGGGCCGCGGCAAGGGCGGGGCGGGACGGCGGGGCCATGGAGCCCTCCTCAGGGCTGGTGGTCGGGGACGCGGGGGTACGTACGGCTGCCGCCGTCACATCGGCAGGGCCCGCAGCGCGGTGCCCACGCCGACCGCCAGGATGAGCAGCGCGGTGCCCAGCGGGGTGAGCCGGGTGCCCCAGCCGGCCAGCGCGTGCCAGCGGCCCCCTTCGAGCGCCGGAATCCGGTCGCGGAGTTTGAGCAGCACGAGCCCGGCGGCGGCCAGTGTGGCGGCCATGCCGAGGCCGTAGCAGACCACGAGCAGGACGCCGAAGCCGGTGCGGCCCAGGGCGATGGAGCCGAGCAGCACCACGAGGGCGGAGGGACTGGGGACCAGGCCGCCGGCGATACCGATGCCGACCAGCCCGCCCCTCCCCCGGCCCGGTCCGTGGCTGTGGCTGTGCCGCCCGAGCCACCCGTGGCTGTGGGAGTGGTCCGCGTGGGTGTGGTCCCCGTGGCCGTGGTGGTCGTGCGTGTGAGCGTGGTCGTGGTCCCCTCGGCCGTGCTGGCCGTCGTGGCCGTGGCCGTGCCGGTGGCCGTGGTCATGGCCCTGCGCGTGAACGTGCCCGGGGGCGTCCCCGTGGGAGTGGCCGCCCGGCGGTCCCTCCTCGTCCAGGACCGCTGTCACCGTCGCCGACACCGCCGCCGCGGGCTGGTGCGGCTGCGCGTGGACGTGCGGCGCCGGACCGTGGTCGTGGTCGTGGACGTGGTGGAGGTGGTCGTGGACGTGGTCGTGATCCGGGTGCCGCGGCTCCGCCGCCCGTTCCGGCGTGCGGAAGGCACGCAGCGCGGCGGGCAGCAGCCACAGCCCGGCCGCGGTGATGACGATGCCGCTGACCGTACCCAGCCAGGCGAGGGCGTTCTCGCCGACCAGCGCGGACGAGACGCTGAGCGCCACCCCGAGGGCGAGCACCGAGGCGGTGTGGGTGAGGGTGACCGTGCCCGCGATGGTGACCGCGTCGCGCGGGCGGCCCCGGCGGCCGGCCAGGTAGGCGGCCATGATGGTCTTCCCGTGGCCGGGCAGCGCGGCGTGGCCGGCCCCGAGGACCAGGGACATCAGCACCGCGAGCAGGCCGACGGGCAGCGTGAGTCGGCGCTGGTCCGTGAGCGCGCCGAGGTGCCGGTCGAGTGCCGCGTACCAGTCCGCCGCCCACCCGGAGTCCGGCGCGCTCGCGGCGGTGGCGGCGCCGCCGCCCGCGCCCAGCGACAGGGCCGCCTGCCGCGTGTCGAGCGGGCTGGACAGCAGGTCGGCGGGATAGGTGCGCAGCTCGTGCGACACGGATCGCCCGGGTACGTCCGAGGTGCCGACACGGACGCCGTCCCCGCGTGCGGTGATCTCGTGCCAGCCGATACGGGAGTCGTCCACGCCGGAGGTGAACCGCACGCGGGCGCCGCGGCCGAGGGCGGCCGGGGCGGTCAGCCGGCACTCCAGCCGTCCGGTGTCCAGTCCGGCCTGGCCGCGGACCAGGCGGTAGGAACCGGTCGTCAGCCGGAACGCGAGGGTGCGCGCCGCCGTGTTCCCGTCCGAGGCGGTCGCGTGGACCCGCGCGGTCAGCGCCGCGCAGGCCCGCCGGGCCTCGGCGGCGGCTTCGGCTGGGTCGAGGGTGCCGTCGTGGTCGGTGTCCATGGCCGGTTCGGCCTGGAGGGTGGGGATCTCGGCGGTGTCGACGACCGCGAGGTCGTCCACCCGGTCGGGGCGCAGGGTGAGGCCGTCGTAGCGGTTGACGGTGAAATTGCCGAGCGGGTGGGCAGCGGCCGGAACGCTCGCCGCCCACAGCAGGGCCGGGACGGCGGCCAGCAGCAGGGCCGCGCGGTGGAGTCGCCGGTTCGGGCTGCCGGGGGCGCCAGCGGGAAGGGTCATCGCTGTCCTTGGAGCCGGGCCAGACGCGTACGGGCGTCGGGCGCGTAGAGCGGGGAGAAGTGCGGGTTGGCGGCGAGTGCGCCCGCGAGGTCGGTACGCGCCGGGGCGAGGTCGCCGAGGGACTGCTCGATGACCCCGCGGTGGTAGCGCAGCAGGGCGTCGCGCCAGCCGAGCCGGTCGGCCTGCCGGGCCAGCGGCAGCGCTTCGGCGTCCCGTCCCGCCCGGTGCATCGCCCAGCCCAGGGCGTCGGCGACCAGCACATTGTGCCGCCGGTTCCATTCGGCGGTCAGGAGGGTCACGGCGAGCTCCGGGTCGCCGTGGTCGGCCTGGTACTGGCCGAGGTTGAGGTCGTCCACGACGCCGTTGGCGGCGAAGAGCTTCTGCTCGGCCCGGAGCACGCCGTATTCCGTACGGGCCTCGCCGTCCCGGCCGAGCGACTGGAGCAGTTCGCCGAACTCCAGGACGTACTGCGGCTGCGGCACCCGCGCGATGGCGGTGCGGTAGTCGGTGACGGCGCGGTCGGACTGCCCGAGCGCGGCTTCCGCGCGTGCAGAGCCGGCCAGCGAGGCGGTGTAGGTGGGGTCGGCCGCCAGCGCCCGCCGGTAGTGGTCGAGGGCCTGCTGCGGGTGGCCGGTGTTGAAGGCGAGTTCGCCCAGGTAGTGCTGGCAGAAGGCCACGTCGGCCGGTGAGGAGGCGTCCTCCAGGGCGCGTTGCAGCGCCTGGGCGGCCTCGGCGGTACGCCCGTGCAGCTCCAGGGTGTAGGAGGCGCGGGTGAAGGACTCGGTGGAGGGGTGCAGGTCGAGCATGTGCTGGACGGCGTCCTGCGCCGCCCGGTCGTCGCCGAGCTGGGTCAGCGCGTCGTTGAGCGCGCCGTAGGGCGCCCAGGCGTACGGGTCGTCGGCGACGGCCCTGTCCGCCCAGGTGCGCGCCTGCGCGAACTGGTGCCGGGCGTTGGCGAGTCCTGCCATGCCGGTGAGCGCGGCGGTGTTGTGCTGCGGCTGGAGTGCGAGGGAGCGGCGCAGGGCGGACTCGGACTTGGGGTAGAGCGTCGGATCGACGGTGAGCCGGGCCTGCTCGACGTAGGCGGAGCCGAGCTGTGCCCAGCCGGACGCGTCGGCCGGCTGCTGCCGCAGGCCCGTCTGGAGCTTGGTGATCACCGTGCCCATGTCCGGCGGGCCGCCCCGGTCGCCGCCGCCGGGTGCGGACAGCGGGGCCGGCGGGCCGGGCGGGTCGGCGGAATTCTCCAGTGCAGCGAAGCCGGCCAGGCCGGCACACAGTGCGGCGGCGGTGGCGATCAGTGCAAGGCGGCGCATGGAGTTCGTTCCTCGGCTCGACGGTGGTTCGGCGGCGGTCCGCGGGGGCAGCGGTCCGGGGAGTCGGGGTGGTCCGGGGGGTCGG